>NZ_PQCE01000031.1:0-142356 GCF_002964725.1 Pseudoalteromonas sp. T1lg76 | reverse complement strand
GCTCAGGCCAGTCACATTGGTTACAGCCGAGTTTGGAGACTCAATTGTACCCGGACCTTCCCACTCAAATGTGATTTCATCGCCGTCAACGTCCGTTGAAGCACTGGCATCTAAAGTAATGCTGTCACCTTCTACCGCCGAGATAGCGGTTTGAGCTACTTCAGCAGTTGGCGCATCGTTTACATTCTCAACGGTCAGAATGAATGTTGTGCTCACAGCATCAGATGGGTTCTCAATATCAGCAACTTTTACGGTTACTTCAATCTCACCAAAGAAGTCTTGAGCTGGTGTGATTGTCACGGTATCGCCATCCACTTCTGCGGCCATGTTGTCGCCACTGACGATAACTTCATTCGCTGAGTTAAGTTCGTCGATGTAGGTCACGTCAAAGGTAATTGACTCACCTTCATTGGTAGTCATGTCTTCCAACTCAATCACTGTGATATTGCTTGAAACAGACAGGGTGTGTGACTTAACCATGGTTTCCATGCCATCCACTTCAATAGTCGCAGTGAACTCCATATCACGGCCTGCAGACGCAGAGGTGATATCGGCCCATGCCGTTACTTCGAACTGTGATGACTCAGGACCCACATAGTCCATACAGATAACCATGCCGTCTTTAACCACTTCATCAACCTCATTGAAATTGATAGAGCGACCTAGGTATCCTTCAAGAGGGCCACGTTGGTATATTTGACCTTTATAGCCCTGAACACCGATGCTACCGCGAGTATTAGTTGAGCCGAAATCAATGTTGTCATAAGCCAAGTAGATTTCGTGCTGGTTGTCGCCGAAGCGAGTATGCGGCGTAAAGATAACTTCAAAGTCAAAAGAGCTGTCCTTTTTCTCCCACTGGTTTTGACCTGTTGCACGGTCATAACCTAAGTAAGAGTAGTCGGAGGCATTATCCCATTCAACAATGGCCCAGGTACCTGTAGTCGCCAGGGTAATCCCCTCTTGTGCACTTAAACCAACGCCTAGTACATCGTTCGGGAAGCCTGGGAACCAGCCACGCCAAAGTGGACCAATTGCCTCATATGGGAAGCTATCATACGGGAACTTAGAAACAATCGGGTTAAAGTGTCTTACTGGACCGAAACTAAGCTTACCATTACCATGAATCGCCATAGTGCCAAATTCAACATTCTTCGCTTCGGCATTGTTGTACAGACTTACTTCGTTAACACCGTTGAACAAGGTATTCACTGGAATTGAATAACCACGGTCATAAGTGATGGTGTTGCTCTCATCAAAGCCTGACAGGATAGGTGTTAAACCGAATCTTGAAAGGTCAACGTACCCGCCCGGGTTTGAATTGCCGAAGTTCGGTGTACGACAGAACTCGTCTGTGATGTTGTTGGTCACAATGTAATCAGGCGCTACGTCACGCGTATCTTCTTGAGTACCAGTGATAATCAGTTTGCCATCTGCTACTTCAATATTAACGTCACCGCGTGAACTCAAGACATTTTGCTCACTAATATTCAGGCCTTCAGGGATATCCGCTGTGAAGGTGAACTCACGGTCCATACCTGTGTTGTTTGCCAACACTTCGAAGGTGAACGGTACTTTATCACCGATATTAGCTTTAGTCTGTGGCACATCTAAGTGAACACGGTCTACGCCACGCTCTAGCTTAAACGGGATAGAACCTAGGTTACCGGCATTGACTTCAGACGTACCTACCTCGATGCTGCTGTAGAATACATCATCTAGCTCCATGTCCAGGTTCCAGGCGATATTCATATCTACCTTGTTGATACCGTCGCTCGCTGGTAATGACGCAGTAATTGAACCGTCAACTTCATCACTAACAACGGCTACTGCATATTTAAAGGTCTCTTCAACACCAGCTTGTCCAGATTTGTTGCTGTTGTAAACCATATACCAATATTCACCTTCTTCAGGGTTATTGATATTACAGAAGTTGGCATAACTAACGTGGCTAGATACACACAAAATCTCGTCTTGTGGCTGGATTTGACCATCACCATTGTAGTCTTTACCCACATAAATAAGTGGATTACCAATGTTCAATGTCCCTTCAAGTTCAGACTCGATCACGCCTAAGGTTTCAACAATCAAGCGCTTCGAATTCGCAGCAACGGTCACAACACCTGTATGCACTGCTTCATCGATAATGTCTTCCTCTGCAGGCACCGTTGTACGGTTCATTGCCCAAGGGAATGTACGGTCATCATCTTTTGGCAAAGTAATGGTTTTAACATCCGCTTTTACCGGCTTGTAAGCGCGCGCAACCGGGCTGTCTACCAGTGGCATAGTGATGCCTTTAGCCACATAGGTGTCGTTGTTCGCATGCGCTACCGCACTTAGGCGTGAAGGCAATTCACCACGGTCATATTTGAATGCCATTGGCCAATGCGCGTCTGGAATACCTTCTTCCTGAGCCTGGAAGATAAGGTTGGTGTGCAGCTCAACTTCTGAGTTTGAGAACCAATCCTGGGTATCCATTACCGAGGCTTTCACTATGATAGTTTGCGTTTCACCGGCTTTCAGAGAGAAAGTCTCTGGGATAATCTCGATATTTACGCCGTTTTGTGCCGCTTGCGAGCGCATATCAAACGCCCAGTTCACTACGTCTTCGTGGCTAACCGTCCAGGTACCGTCTTTGGTTGCTTTAACCGTACGTACCCACTGACACTCAGGAGCACACGAGAAGTCAACCAGGTTAGGCATGTTCAGCTGATGCGGTGTACCACCATTGTATGGATCGGCTGCAAGGAAGTTCTCAGCAGACTCATCCATGATAAGGCCTGATTTAACCGCATTAGCAACGTTAATACGACCGGTACCGGCGCGGTAGATCTGTGCTTTGTCAGACTCTGAGCCTTCTTGGTTTAGACGCCAGTATTGTACTTCATTGTCAGATGTCATCATCAACGCCGATTGCACCTCGGCCGCCGTCCACTCTGGGTTTGCCTGACGGATCAAGGCCATGGCACCGGCTACGTGTGGTGAAGCCATTGATGTACCGCTGCTCATTGAGTAATCCATACCAAAAGGCGTAGACACAAATGGATGCTCATCAGAGTAGGCGGCGTAAATATTAACACCCGGAGCGGCTAGTGTAGGCGCCAGGATTTCAACGTTCGAGTACGAAGGACCGCGAGACGAGAAGTTAGCCAACCAATCGGCATCTTCTTCGTTGATGCGACGCTCGATAACCGTTGGTTTAATGGTGATCATGTGACCCATTTCACTAGCGCTATCCACCCAGTCTTCTAGGCCATCATTTGGATAAACACCATTCCACTGATTGTAGGTAAAGTGCACACTAGGAAGTGAGTAGCTTTCAGGCACTGTGCCCTGGTCGCGGTTGCGGTTGAACATAATGAAGGCATCGGCACCGCCGGCTTTTACATTATCAACCTTGGCAGTACGCGCATTGGCGTTTGGATCTTGTGGGTCGTGACGCTGACAGATTACGATAACGTCCGTAGAACCGTCTGCCGCACCAGGGATAGCCGTACCGTCTTTAAAGAAGTCAAAGGTGCCAGCCGGGTATTCCGACTCACAATAACCATCAAAGTCTTTTTCACCATTGATATCGGCGTAGTCTTTCGCCCATACCACAACACCGGTTACTTCTTCGTTGTTGATTGAACCACCAACAAGGCCCATATCCGCCCAGCTAGGTACTTCCGAGCCCAGTGCAGGGTCGATAAAGCCAGCGTATTCAATGGCAGTATCGATAGCCACGGTGCGACCATGTGTCGTTGCCGCTACCTGAGCCAGCCAAGGTGATGAGTTATCCAAATAACCCAAACACTCAGAGCCACCACAGACGCCTGTGCCCGAGTTACCCGCTGCTGCGGCAACGTTGATGCCCGCTTCACGCGCCGATAGGAAGGCTAGTTGTACCGGATCGGCCCATACATTTGAGTCGGCACCACCGATTGAGAAGTTGATAACATCAACACCGTCGGCGATTGCATCTTCGATACCCGCAACAAGCGCTTCGCCCGGACAACCGCGGTAGCCGCTTTCATTTGATGAGTGACACACCTGATAAGCAATGATGTTGGCATGCGGGGCCACACCCGAGATCTCTGGGAATAAGGCTTCTTTGATGATCTTACCGTCTTGCTCCTCACCTGTACCAGCTAGCATATAAGGCACGTCTTTAAGTACGTTACCCGCCGCCGTTGAGGCTACGTGTGAGCCGTGACCCTGATAGTCTTCACCAATGGCTGGCCAGCCTGGGATCATAGCCGAAAATGAATCTGTGATGATGTCGTATGAACGTACGCCGATCAGCTTGTCGTTACATTGAATGTGCTCAGCATCTTCAACACAGTCACCCACGTATTGGCCTGCGCCCCACGGGTTAGTGTGGTCATAGCCGTCACCGCCAACATCAGCGAATGAAGGGTGGTCTGAGTTAATACCGGTATCGATAATACCGATGATTTGACCTTCCCCCTTGTGCTTTACTCCCGTAGGAGAAGCCATGCCAGACCAAACCTGATCCGCAGCAATTTGCTTAGGGCCTTGATCTGAAAGTAAATCGTAATGTTTAGAACGCATAACCGAGGCAACGCTGCCCAAGTTAGCAATGCGCGCCGCTTCCTGTTCTGTCATTTTCACCGAGAAGCCGTTGATAGCTTTGGTGAATTGACGACGCATTTCGGTGCGGCCGGTTACCGCCGTCACTTCCTGCATCACGCTTTGTTGCTTAGAACGCAATTGACGCTCATAAGTGATTACCGCTTTAGAAGTCGGTTGACCACGCTCGAATAGTTTGCCCGTGTTGTCACCCATTGAACGCGTTAGCGCTGAATTGGGATCCTGTGCGGCAACGGCAACAGACGCATCGCGCAGACGCACGATGTAGATATGTTCACCTTCGATGTTTTCCTTAACAAACTTACTTCCATGCGCGTTTAGTTGTACGTTTACGCCTTGTACATCGGCACTGTTCAAGCCTTGAGTATTTAGTTCTTGTTGTAGTGCTTGAACGCCTTCAAGGGTAAGGCTAGGTGCTTTAAGTTTATTCTCTGCGCTGACCGAATGGTCATTAGCATTAACGGCGGCATACAAAGATGTAGCGCTAAACAGTGCCACACCAACCGCTGTTGCGATGGTTGTTTTTTTCATGATGGACCCTAACTTAGTAAGTAATTAAGTTGTAATTTCGAACCAGCCGAAATTTTTTAACAGCCCGATTCAACCACATTAACAACACCCATCACCAACAACTCTTTGTACACTTTTGTACAACAACAAAACAAAATAGATACACTAAATTAACACAGGGAACAGAAGGTAACCTGTACTGGGATTAATGTAGCAATTTGTACATTGAATTCTGTTAACAATTTAAAAATTCCATATAAATCATTGGAATACATTATCGAGCAAATATTTATCTTGGATTGATGCTTTGCCAAACCCCCTACACTGCGCTAACGTGGCTTGCGTAATATCGACAAATAATTAAGATTCAGTTAACGCAGAGAAGGAATACAACTGAAACATGAATAAACATATCGCCCTTGCGTGTACATTATTTTCCGCCTCGGTACTGAGCCAGGATGCGCCCAGCGAGTCGGCACAATATATTGAGGTAGGTACATTAGAGGCGTCTGTCACCCTAGGATACGGTGGCATCGAAAACCCAATTCAAGGGGCGGAACACGTCACTTCTGTTCTTCTGCCGCACCTGGCTTATTATGGTGAGAAATGGTACTTCGACGATTTTGCTCTGGGCTACAGTTTGCACCAGGATAAATCTTGGTACTTGGATATTGTCGGTGCTTTTAACGAAGACGGTTTTTTCTTCGAGCTTGACGGCATAGATAAGCTCTTTGCCACCTCGGCGGTGCGCAATTCGCCGCGCCCGGGAAGACCCAACGCCACACCTATCGAACTCACTCCCATAGAGCGCAGCCTGGCCTACGAAGGCGGTCTGGCGCTCGGTTACAGTGCAAAAAACTGGGGCCTTGAACTTAGTACCCTGCATGATATCAGCGGTGTGCATAATGGCTTGGAAAACAAGTTCATAGCCTATTACAGTCAAGACTTGCTTGGCGGCCAGTTTGTCATGGAGGCCGGAGTGACCCATAAAAGCACCGAACTCATCGAGTATTACTATCGCATCCATCCGGGCGAGGCATTGTCGCGCATCCCCAGATATGATTTGAATAGTGCGCTAAATTATCACCTTAAATTTGAGTACAAATACCGCCTTAGCGAGCAATTAAGTGCTATGCTAAATATCTCAAATACGTGGATTGACAACGATTTAAGTGATACACCTATGTTTGATCGAGACCAGTATATGACTGGCTTTACCGGGATTACTTTTGAGTTTTAGCAGTACTAACATCTCATGCTAGTTAATTACTTTGTTGCCTTATCAATGCTGCCGGCATCCATGCAATCTGCTGTGGAGGGTACCCTTAAGGTGTCTCCACACACCTGCATTGGCGAGCTACAAGCCACTAGCTGCACCATGGAAATTCATGTCAATGCGGTATCGGCAGCAGCAGAGCAACTGTGCATCAGTATTGCTCTGCCAAAGCGGCAATATGAGTGTTTTAACGGCAACCGGGTGTCGGTGACCTATCAGGTGACACTTGAAACCAACACCACCATCACCCTGACCGATCAATCCGGAATTGTACTGGCAGAACAAAAATTAGAGGTGGGGAAACTCGCCTCAAAAAACTATCGCGTAAGAAGACGTTTTGGTTGGGGTATTTAACATTGACGCACCAGGTTCTACTTATAGAAGACGACAAGGAGTTAGCCAGTCTAATTAGTCGTTACTTAAGCAAAAATGGACTTGATGTAAACATAGTAAATAGTATCGCCGCCTTTAAGGCTCACTTCGACAAACTGCAGCCGGATATCATTCTCTGCGACGTCATGCTCCCGGATGGAAATGGTTTTGAACTCTTCCCCCAGTTAAAAAAGCACTTTAGCTGCCCGGTTTTATTTTTAACCGCCTTAGACTCGGATCGCTCACAAATAAAAGGGCTTAATCTGGGTGCCAATGATTATTTAATCAAACCTATTCGCCCCGAACTACTGCTAGCGCGCATTAACAATAGCCTGCGCTTAAGCGGCAAAGGTGAGGCTACCAAGGCCATAGGGCAATTAAAACTCGATACCACGCACCGACTTTTACACTGTAAAGAGCAACAGCTCAGCCTCAATGACGATGAAGTGCGGCTGTTTGCCCTGTTTATCCAAAGTTATCCGACGCCCTTGTCGCGGGAGACCTTATTCAAGGAAATCATCGGCCGTGAGTACGACGGCCTGGATCGCGCCGCCGACCTTAAGATAAGTCGTTTGCGCCGCAAAATTCGCGATCATGGCATTGAAGAGCTGGACATTATTTCTATTCGTGGCGAAGGCTACCTGCTGCAAGTACCGACCGAGCACGATGCGTAAGCAGTTTTTTCGCCTCTACGTATTTATCATTGTTAGTGTTATCGCAGCGCTGATCGCCTTTGGGCAGATCTACCAAAACTATGTATTTGAACAATCCCCCAGCATCGCCCTGCCGGTAAGCCAGTGGCCAGCGCTCATTGATAACAAGGGCGACAACCTGGTTAGTTTAGCGCGCCAGGATCTGGCCTTACCACCGGCCTTGGCACAACAACTTAACGAGCAGAAAATGCTGACCGTGATCCAAAGCGAGGGCAACTTCGTTTATGTTCTTGGCAGCGGCGATAAGGCCGATACTGTGTATCGCATCGGCCCCATTACCGTGGCGCCGCCACCGGATGAGCACAGCATCTATTTTTTGTTGGTCTATAGTGCCATTGCACTTCTTGTGATGTCTTTTATCTGGCCTGTATTCAAAGACTTGGCTGAACTAAAACGCGCCTCTCGACGCTTCGCCAGAGAAAAGAAAGCCTTTAGCGCCAAGGTAAAGCCCAGTTCAACCGTCTACCCCTTGGCGCAAACCCTAAGCGATATGGCCGAGCGCATCAGCAAGTTTATTCAACTGCACGAAGACTTATCACGGATCATTTCCCATGAAATTCGCACGCCGCTGTCGCGCATGCGCTTTATTCTCTCCCTGCACAGCGAACTCGATGAAGAAATTCAGCGCACCATGGCACGTAATATCGACGAGATAGAAAACCGCCTGTGCCAGTACCTGGACTTTGCCCGGGTCGAATACCTAACTCAACCCCTGCAACTGCAGGCACTTGATGCAAAAGAGTTTATTAATCAAGAAGCGAAAAAGAATCAGCTCTTTACCGATGTCAATATCGAGACTAAGGTGGCCTTGGACAAGCTCTATTGCGAACCAAATAGCTTTGCCATCCTAGTGCAGAACCTGCTTTTTAACGGCGTTAAGTATGCTCAACATCAAGTGATCTTAAGGCTTCAACAACAGGAGCAGATGCAAGTACTTGAGGTTTACGACGACGGTCCGGGCCTGCCCAACGACGCCGTGTCCTTGTTAGCGCCCTTTTCATCTTCCAAAGACAGCGCGGTGGCCAGTGGTTACGGCCTGGGACTTTATATAGTCGAGCGCATCTGTTTATGGCATGGGGGACAGATGACTTTGGGCAAACATCCCGAAACCGGTGGCGCCCATATTCGCATCAGCTGGCCGCGACAAATCGAAATCTAGCCCAGCTTTTCATCAAGCCAACTTATCGAGATGGCTCAAATACCAAGACCTGTATTTGCGCTTGGATAGAACTTGGTTAGACATTTCCTTTACTGTTGTGCCCTTTAACTCGACCACGCCTGGCGCTAGAGCGATGGCGTAACTGGCTGTAATATTATTTTCTCCCCTCCCGAGCTAACTTTGTTTCAGCAGGAGGGGAAAAATGAACAAGAGAACCGTTACACCTGAACGCGCTCAAGCTTCAAGGGCACATGGCGTACAGGCAGCAACAAGCTGGCTCTGTAATTTGGCACACGCAGTACTAGCACGTATTTTACTGCTGTACTACGCCATCAGTGGCGATACCTGCACCCCGTTACACCGCCTCGCTTTATGCGCAACTCTGGCCTATGTGGCTTTTCCTTACGACCTGATCACCGATACATACCCAAGCCTAGGTTTACTAGACGACATTTTATTGCTGGCCGTGGCCGCCGTGTCCCTGCTTGCCTATATCGATGCCAGGGTCAAGGTTCTTGCCGAACTCAAAGCCCACCAATTACTGCTTAAGGCTCGCTCCCTCGTCTAGCTAGCGAGTGCCGCCGCTCGCTCATCCAACAAAGCCAGCAGGGAAGAGAAGGTCACTCCACTATGCCTTGTTAGACCAATCTCACAGGTACGGCTGTTAGAGTAGCCCACAGTGCAACCTTGGGGTTTGCTGGCGCTAACATGGCGTAAAGCATGCTCATTTAGCTGGGGGTGAGTAAAGCCCTTATCACCGGCAAACCCACAACAACTCACCTCCGTAGTGCTGACCTTGGAACTAAGCGCCCTGGCCACGTTCAGCATGGCGCTACCAGCATCCAAATGCTGCGAACTACAGGTAATATGTAGCCACAAAGGCTGGTCGCTGGTTTCAATTGCTAGGCGAGGCAATAAATATTCGCTGGCAAAACCTAGGCTATCCAGCACCCGAATTGGGCTGCTTTCTTCGTGCTGGCTTTGCTTTTCTTGGAGTTGGCTTTGCAGGGCACAGGGACTGGCGTCCATAACCACGGGCCAGCGCCCCTGCTCGCTCAATTGCGTGATGATTTCCTGTAATTGCTGCTGTTTTTGTGTGGCCACCTCCGCCAGTCCCTTGCTTTGCCAGGGCATGCCACAGCATAACTCGGCTATCTCTTCGGGTATTACCAGGGTCAGCCCTGCCTTGTCGCACAGGCTTTGCAGCGTCTGCTGCACACTTTGCTCGGTGGCATTGGCAAAAATACGGTTGCCGCAACTGGGCACATACACCACCTTATCGCCGTCGATAACCTGGCCGCTAGTCTGCTCGCCATGCTGCGCCTTGGGCCAGGCACTAAAGTAGAGCGGCGTACCAAAACGCTGCTGCAATTGGGCACTAAAACGCTCAAGACGCTGCGCCCCCAGCAGTTTGGCGCTTAAATGAGCGCCGCGCACACCCACTCGTGCCAGAGCGCTGGTCATGGCAAAGTGATTTGCACTCCAGTTGGCGATTTTAGTGATCACAGGTTTGTTAGCCATCTGCTTGGCGCGCAGCGACTTGATATAGGCTCCGGTATCAATGCCAACTGGACAGCGAGTGGCGCATAAGCCGGTGGCGGCACAGCTGTCTATGGCCAGAAGTTGATAACCCTGTTGCACAGCGGCCAGACGTCGATAGGCGTCCTTGTCTTTGAACTCGTGATTAAGCAATTGTTGCTCATGGCGTTTTAGGCTGATGCGCTGACGTGGCGTAAGGGTGTATTCCTTGGATGGGCACACAGGCTCACAAAAACCACATTCGATACATTTATCTATGTGCGCATCACTGGCGGGCATGGCTTTAACATGCTGCACATGAGCGCGAGGGTCGGCGTTGATGATCACCCCGGGATTTAAAATCCCCTGAGCGTCAAATAACTGCTTAATTTGCTGCATAACAGCATAGCCCTCATCGCCCCATTCGAGCGCCACAAAGGGTGCCATATTACGTCCGGTGCCATGCTCCGCCTTTAAAGAGCCCTTGAGTTCCACCGCCACCAAATGCGCCACATCGGCCATAAATGCCTCGTAACGCTCAATCTGCTCTGGGCTATCGAAGGCCTGAGTAAAGACAAAATGCAGATTCCCGGCCAGGGCATGACCGAAAATAATGGCCTCCGTGTAGCCATGCTTATCAAACAAGTGATGCAGCGCCTTAATGCCCCGGCTTAAGTCCGCCAAGGCAAAGGCCACATCTTCAATGATCACAGTAGTGCCGGTTTTACGCACCGCTCCCACCGCCGGAAAGGTGCCCTTGCGCACATTCCAAAGCGCCTGTGCCAGCTCGGCATCGTCGCTCAAGGGATACTTATGCACCAGCTGCTCTTGATATTGCGCCAAAATGGTATTGACCGAGCTCGTCAGCCCATCAAGTGCCTGCTGATTTTCTTCGCTAATTTCGATCAGCAAGGCCGTGGCCTCAGAGGGGAAATCGGCGACATTTTGCGGCATCACCGCATGCCCCTGCACCGATAAAAGCGCCCTTTTATCCAGCATTTCCACCGCAGCTATGGGCAAGGCGTTTAGTTGCTCAATAAGGGCACAGGCGCTGTCGACATCGGCAAAGGTAAATAATCCGGTGCGTTTAAAGGCAGGCTCAATAACCGTGTTGTAAGTAATGTTGGCGATAAAGCCTAAAGTGCCCTCAGAGCCTATCATCAGGTGTTTAATGATCTCTATCCATCAATGTGATCCACCAGGGCATTAAGGCCATAGCCAGTGGTATTTTTTAAGCGATATTTATGAGCGATGCGCTCACTTAACCCCTGGTTATCACGCACCTGCTGCGCCAGCTGTTCAAGGGCATTGAGCAGCGCTGCGTGACTTTGCCGAAACGCCGCCTTGGATTGCTCATCAGCGGTATCGAGGCAGGTGCCATCGGCAAGGATAATCGCCATGTCCTTTAAGGTGTGGTAACTGTTGTGTTTCACCCCGCAGCACATGCCAGAGGCATTATTGGCAGCGATACCACCGATTTTACAGCTATTGATAGAGGCCGGATCCGGGCCGATTTTGCGCCCATAAGGAGCCAGAATGCGGTTCACTCGGGCGCCGACCAAAGAAGGCGATAGGCTGATCCAACTGCCATCCTCGCCCACCTTATAATCTTGCCAATCATCACTGAGCAGTACCAGTATGCTATCGCTAATGGCCTGACCGGAAAGACTGGTGCCGGCGGCCCTAAAGGTGACAGGTAATTTATATTCGCCGGCGCTTAACAACACCTTTTGTACCTGCTCGGCGCTTTTGACCAGCACCACACATTGAGGCGTTAAGCGATAAAAGCTGGCATCCGTGCCCAGGGCATAACGCAAGGCATAATCTGTGATCACTTGCTCGCGGCCGAGGACTGTGGTCATGGCATCAATGAAGGCTTCCATAGCCTTAGGGGACTCTGACATAATGAGGCACTAGCTATAACATGGTTGCCCTAGCATAGCTGGGAATAAAATATTATTAAACTCGTATTCATAGATCAGTACTGATATATAAAGAATAGATGGCCATGCTGTGTATTAGCCGCGCCTAAAGCGCTTGTGCTCATGGTATTAATAACTATAGAATCTTGAATACTTTATTCCAAGGGAGCTCGCCATGATTTTCCGCCGCCTAGTCAGTGCCTTGACGCTTCGCCTGCAAGCCAACAGACTAGCCAAATTCGCCACTTTAGGATGTGTATTTATGAGTGCATCTAGCCTAGCCGCCCCGGCGCTTACGCTAAAACAGCAAATCGGCCAAAAACTCATGCTGGATTTTCGCTACTACTGCGAAGATAAGGATATTAGCAGTGCCCACTGCCGTGCGCCTATGACCACTTTACCAGCGCCTTTGGCAGAGCTGCTGACGCAGCAGCAAATCGGCGGTGTGATCCTGTTTGCGGAAAACCTTGAAAACAGCGCACAAATGGTCGAACTCACCCAGCAATTGCAAAGAGCGGCACAGCAAAGTGAGCTTGGCGCCCCGCTCTTTATCAGTATCGATCAGGAAGGTGGCCGGGTTGCCCGTATTCCCCGGGAACTAGGCACCGCCATGACCGGCAATATGTCTATCGGCGCTACCTATGCGCGCCATGGCACCGACTTTGCCCGCCGCAGTGCCGAAGTGATTGCCACTGAGCTGAACGCCTTGGGCATTAACCTCAATTATGCGCCCACGGTCGATGTGAATATGAACCCGGATAATCCGGTGATCAATGTTCGCTCCTTCGGTGAAGACCCTCAGCTTGTGGCCGAGCTTGGCGGCGCTCAGGTCGATGCCTACCAGCAGCACCAGGTGATAGCTGCGTTAAAGCACTTTCCCGGCCATGGCGACACCAATGTCGACAGCCACACCGGCTTGCCGCGGGTGGCCCATGATAAGGCGCAGGTGATGGCCCAGGATATAGCGCCTTTTAAACAGATTATCGATGCCGGACATGCTCCAGGCATGATCATGACCGCCCATATTCAATATCCGGCGCTCGACAACAGCACCTTTGTCAGCAAGGACGGCGATACCATGATCAAACCGGCGACCATGTCCCGCGCCATTATGACCGACTTGCTGCGCGATGAGCTCGGGTATAGCGGCGTCACCATCACGGATGCGCTGGATATGGCCGGGATCAGCCACTTTTTTAGCGCCGAAGATGCGGTGATCAACACCTTTAAGGCCGGGGTGGATATTGCCCTGATGCCCATAGCCGTGCGTAACCAAGACGATATCGCCAAGCTCAACGCGCTCATTGATGCCCTAGAAAAAGCGGTGCAAACAGGCGAGCTGGATGCCACAGAATTTGAGCAATCCGCATCCCGGATTATGGCGCTTAAGGCCAGCTATCAGTTACTGCCCAAGCACCATAAGAAGCTAAGTAAACAGCAGGCCGTCGCCAAGCAAGTGCTAGGTAACCCTAAACATCGTGCTTTAGAGGCTGAGCTTGCCAGTGCCGCCATCACGGATATAAAGAATGGCAAGAACACTGCAAGCATGCTTAAAAACGCCAAAAGCGTGGCCCTTATTATGCCCGACACCCGCAAGTGCATGGCCCTAGAGCAAGCGCTGCAAGCAAATTTGAAAGACACCCAATTCCACTGCCTGAGCCTGCAAGGCCATGATCCCGTTAAGGCGCAGGCGCTGATAGAAGAAGTTGATCTTGTCATCGCCGGAAATGCCAGCCCGGCGCAAAGCGCGGTGGAAATTGGCGGTATGGACGACAGCGATGCCATTGCCGCATTTGCCCTGAGTCAGGCGCAGCAACCAGACGCCCTGGAGCGCTTATTAAAGCAGGCCAAACACACACAAAAGCCCACGGTTTTTGTGAGCCTGCGCGCGCCCTATGATATTGCCCGCTTTGGCTCTTATGCCGATGCCATACTGGCCACCTACGCTTATAACATAGACGTGGATGACGGCGAAACGGTGCAAGGTCCAGCCTTTAGCGCCCTGGCCAAGGTCTTGCTTGGACAACAAATCCCAAGCGGACAATTACCTGTTACTATTAAACAATAATCTAGGCTGTTAATTTACAGATAAGGCGTATAAAAATGGATACCAATGCCTCGCTAAACACCCCTGCGGATATCCGCAAGCTGATCCGTGGTGGTGATTACACAGGTCATACATCGGGTTTTGCGCCGGGATTTGTCCAGGCAAACCTGGTTATTCTGCCGCAAAAATACGCCTACGATTTCTTACGCTTTTGTCAGGCCAACCCCAAAGCCTGCCCCTTGCTGGGACAAACCGAAACAGGCGCCCTGGGCCACCCTACTCTGGCTAAAGACCTGGATATTCGCACCGATCTGCCAAAATATCGGGTGTTCGAACACGGCCAGTTGATAGATGAACCGACTCAAGTTATTGATATCTGGCGCGATGATCTAGTGAGCTTCTTAATCGGCTGCTCCTTTTCCTTTGAAGAGGCGCTGCTTGCTGATGGCATAGAAATCCGCAATATCAGCGAACATAAAAATGTGCCCATGTATATCACCAATCAAGCCTGCAACGGCGCCGGCCCCTTTGTCGGCAATCAGGTGGTAAGCATGCGCCCGATGAAACCCAAGGATGCCATTCGCGCCATCCAAATTTGCAGTCGCTATCCCAGTGTGCACGGTGCGCCGGTACATTTTGGCGATCCGGCAGCCATAGGCATCAAGGACATTGATCGCCCCGACTTTGGCGAAGCGGTCAGCATTAAGGCGGGAGAAGTACCGGTATTTTGGGCCTGTGGTGTCACCCCACAAGTGGCCATTAGCAATGCCCGCCCGGACTTTTGCATTACCCATAGCCCAGGACATATGCTGGTGCTCGACATCAAAAATACCTCGTTGGCGACGTTTTAGGAGGCAGCATGTTACTGAACTGTGATTTAGGCGAGAGCTTTGGCAGCTGGACCATGGGCGAGGATGAACTGGCCATGGCCCATATCGACTTGGCCAATATCGCCTGTGGCTTTCATGGCGGTGACCCTTTGGTAATGCAACGCACCCTGGCGTTGGCAAAACAATATGGCGTGCGTATTGGCGCTCACCCCAGTTATCCGGATCGCCAAGGCTTTGGCCGCCGCTCCATGGCACTGAGCCCCACCGAACTGATCGCCGATCTTCATTATCAAATTGCCGCCTTGACTGGCATGGCCAAAGTACAAGGGCTGCAAGTGGAATATGTTAAACCCCATGGCGCCCTGTATAACGATATGATGGCCAATGAGTCGGTGTTTGTCAGCGTGCTGCAAGCCGTGGCTCAATATGACCCAAGCCTTAAGTTAATGATTTTAGCGGGCAACAACACCGAAAATTACAGCGAACTGGCGGCCAAGCAAGACGTCAGCCTGTTGTTGGAAGCCTTTGCCGATCGTCGTTATACCGACGTCGGTACCCTGACGCCGCGCAATCAGGCCGGCAGTGTGTTAACCAAAACCGAGATGTTAGAGCAGGTGCAGCAACTGGTCAGTGAGGGTACGGTGCAAACCCATGGCGGTCAAACCTTGCCTTTAAAAGCCGACACCCTGTGTGTTCACGGCGACAACCTGGAAGCGGTCAACGCCATTATCGAGATCCGCGCCCTATGTGCCCGTTAAACAAAGAGCTGCAACTCAGTCGCCACATCGAAGACCTCTTGGTGGCGCGCAACCTGCGCGGTATGGCACAAATACAACCGGCCCTGCAGCCGGGCTATGTGCAGCGCAGCGCAAAAGCCCTGTATCAGGCCGAAGGAAAAATTCTGATCGGCACCGGCTTTTGGGTTGCCGGCACCTTTGAAACCGATGGGCCAGTCGGCGCCATTGCCCTGTATTTAGCTCTAAAGTCGCTTGGCAAAGAACCTGTGTTGGTCTGTGGCAACCCCCTTTACAGCAAGCTAAGTGAAGATTTTAATTGTTTTCAACTGCCCTTAAACGATCTGCCCCAGGCAAAAAATCTGGCACAGCAGTACTTCGCTACTGAGCAGGTCGGCTGTGTGCTCGCCATAGAGCGTCCAGGGCTCAATCAGCAAGGCGGCTATTGCAATATGCGTGGCGAGGATATCAGCCATGGCTGTGCCAGTTTCGATCCCTTTATTGAAACCGCGCCCTGCACCAGCATAGCTATTGGCGATGGCGGTAATGAAATAGGCATGGGCAAGGTCGCCTCGGCACTGAGCCAGCTGGACATTATTCCCAGCATAACCAGCTGCGATGAATTGATAGTGGCCGATGTCTCCAACTGGGGTGCCTATGGGCTGATCGCCTTTTTTGCCCTGTGGCAGCAAGAAGATATGCTCGCAGTTATTGACCCGCCGCACTGGTTGGCGTATTTAAGCAAACACGGCAGCGTTGATGGTGTCACCAAACGCAACGAAGCCACCGAAGACAGTCTGGATGCCACCCATGCCCAGGCAGTGATCACAGAATTACGACGGTTAACGGGCTTTTTGCCCACTGAATGAGGAAACACAATGAGCCAGGTGTATTTAAACGGCGACTATATGGCCCCCGAGGAAGCGAAGATTTCGCCCATGGATCGCGGCTTTCTGTTTGGCGATGGCATCTATGAAGTGATCCCCGCCTACCATGGCAAAATGCTTGGCTTTAATGCCCATATCGAGCGCATGCAACAGGGCCTGGCTGCCATCGAAATCGCTCTTGATTACGGCATCGAGCAATGGCGTGAGATCTGCGAGACCCTGCTAAGCACCAACCCAGGTCCCAACCAGGGCATTTATCTGCACGTTAGCCGCGGCACAGACAGCAAGCGCAATCACGCCTACCCCAGCGGCGTTGCCCCCACGGTATTTGCATTTTGCTTTACCCTGCCCGGCGAGCCCAGCTGCGATGCCGACAAAGCCAGCAGCTATGAAGTCTCTTTAGAGCAAGACAGACGCTGGCAGCGCTGTAACATCAAGTCCACCGCCCTGCTTGGCAACGTAATGCATTACCAAAGCGGCGCCCGTGTAGGTAATAAGGAAACCATTTTATTTAATGCCCTGGGTGAGATCACCGAAGCCAGTTCCAGCAATGTCTTTATCGTCAAAGATGGTGTGATCGCTACGCCACCGCTGGACACGCAAATACTGCCAGGGATCACCCGCTGGTTGATTCTAAAAATCGTGCACACGCACAGCGAGCTGCGCATTGAAGAACGAGTGATCACCAAGGACGAACTACTCGATGCCGATGAAGTGTGGATCACCTCGGCCACCAAGGAAGTGGGGCCCGTGCTTAAGGTCGATGGCAAACAGATAGGTCAGGGCCGCCCCGGGCCCATGTGGCAAAGAGTGCAGAGCCTCTTTAGCCAGCATAAATTTGACTACTAGGGTCTTGCTACTCGACCCTTGTTCTGAGAATTGCTCAGCCGCCAAATAAACCCGGCGGCTTTTTTATGCTCCGCGGAGCGCCCAGTAAAATAGCGACATGGCAAACACAAATGGCCATAAAAGCACTGAGCCCCAAGGCGCCGCCATAGCCGTTTAGTTTAGGCACCAGGTATTGAAAGAGGGGAGCGAAAATAATGGCCGAGCTGGTCAAAGTATAAAAACCAAAGCGATGGGGAGCGCTCATACCGATAAAGGTGCCACCAAAAAAGACCAGGGCGTAGAGATCCGGATTATCGCTAAATAACCACAACAGGCCATAGGCGAAAATGGCCGACAGCGCCGAGGCACGAATGGCATCAAAACGTTTATGCTGCGCCAGCAAATAGGTGCTGAGGGCGCCAAGCAGCGCCAATATAATGAAGATCAGAGTGATCATAAGACTCCCCGGGTGAGCATAAACAGTGCCACGCTGACAAAAGCCACACCACCGAGCTTGCCGCCGAAACCAGTAAACAGGTTCATGGTCAAGGCATATAAAGAAGTGCCGATTAAGGCCAGCAAGGTCAGTTGCCAGTAATCACCTATCAGCTCAGCCGAGCACATACCGGCAAAGCTACCGGCATAAATAGCCGCTCTTGGATGCATGCCAAAGGCCTGAGTTGAGGGAACAAAGCTGCCCAATAAGCCGGTAATACTGGCTGCCAGCACCACGGGCACGGCAAACTGCGCATGCAAAACAAAGCACAGCGTACAACCGAGTAAAAAGGCCAGATATTTAACGACAAAGAATTTAACCATAGCGACGTTATTATAAAGCAATCGCGCTGATGCTGGATACGATTTGAGTAGCTAAAATAGCAGATGTATTTCGTTGTCGTTCGGCCTTTGCCTTGTAGGTCGGGATTTTATCCCGACAAAAGGTGCGATGCCGTTCCGATGTCGGCGCAAAGCACCGACCTACAAAGGCAAAACGCGAAGCCTAGAAGTTAATCTGATAAGACGCCGAGAAGGTACGGCCTATGCCCTTAAAGTTACGCTTGTCGTTCGGGCTCGATTGCGAGTAATAGGTGTAATAGTCGGTGTTGGTCAGGTTTTGAATACCCAAGGTCACCACCCCGGAAAACGCCTCTACATTGGCACTGAGGTCCACCGTGGTATAGCCGTCGAATTCGTTGACCACCTCACCTTGAGCATTGTCTACATCGCGGTCAAACAGATGATTAACCTGTAAACGCGTACTTAGGGTGTCCGTCCAATCCCTGTCCCAACTGGCGTTAACGCGATTCGGAGCAATATTAGTGCCGCCTAAATCACTGTCGACACGCCCATCCTGGTTCGAGTCATAACGACCGTCGGAGCTGGCAAAACGCAGCCCCAGTTTATCTACTGCCGTGGCCAGATAGTTAATACGAAACTCGATGCCATCAACCTCGGTTTTCTCGCGCTTAACGGTATAAATACCATCGTCACCGCGCTGTAAGCGCTGACCAAAATCCGAGTCTGAGGTGTAATAAGCCAGTTGCGCCTGTACCAGATCGCCGCCGTATTCCAGGCCGATTTCGGTGTTTTCCGTCAGAATGGGCTTAAGGTCGAGGAAGGTTTCCACGCTTTGCCCCGGGACATTGATGCCACGCAGCACACGGCCGACGTCCGGCATTGAAAAGGCTTCCGAGTAATTGGCAAAGGTGCGCCAGTCGCCGGTTAAACGATAGGTGGCGCCCAGGTTATACAAGGTTTGTGAAAACTCCGGCTTACCGCCGGCAACAAATTGACTGCCGTAAGAGGCCAAGGTGGTAAAGTCATCCACTTCCAGTTTTGACTTTTCGTAGCGGATACCGGCGCTGACACTCAACGGCGAATCACCGGCATATTCCAACTGCGCATAGGGCGCATAGTTGCGGTATTTAGTCGGCGGCACCCAGGCACGGCCGGTTTGAATAAGCGCCTGCCAGGTCTCGTCTTCGAGTAAATCCAAACCATAAACCAGGCTTAGCGGTTCAAAAACAAAGTTTTCTTTAACCAAGGTGATCTTCATGCCGGTTTTTTCAGAGTTATTCTGCGACTGATCGATCAGATCCGGGCCATACGCCGGGTCCTGGAAGGTCGCTAAAGGAGTGGCTTCGGCGCCATAGGTGGCGGCAAAATCCTGGCGGAATAATTGCACCGATAAACGCTGAGAGAAGAAGTCCTGCTTGGAATAGTTCAGGCTCATGGTGGTAACCTTGTTTTGAGCCGCATCACCATTGATTGTGCCTTTTTCGGCGCTGCTGGGAATATCCGCATCGACATCGCCGGGCACAGAAATCCAGTCATTCTTGCCTTCGATTTGATAGCGGTTAAACATCAGCTCTAAGCGCGAGTCGTCCCATTCATAACCGGCCTTTAAAAAACCATCAAAGGTATCGGCGTCCATGGTATCGCCCTGGGTATTATCCACCCCGATCAGCTTGCCGTCGGCATCATACGACATGCCGCTGGTACGCCAGCTTACACCAGCCAGCACATCGGCATTGTCCCAGCGATTAGACAGGCTGTAGTTAACACCCACACTGCCCTCGGACAGCTTGTCGCTTTGCACTGTGGTATCAAAGCGCAGCTGTTGCTCCAAGCCACCGGTAGGCTTTTTGGTGATCAGGTTAATGATCCCGCCGGCGGCGCCCAGACCATGAATGGCATTGGCACCGTGCAGCACCTCAACGCGCTCAAGGAAAAAAGGGTCTATGGTGTGGCCGTCACGGCCGCCACTGCGCAGCGGGTTCGATTGCGGCACACCGTCAATCAAGTACAAGGGTTTACGGCCGCGCAGGCTTTCACCGGCACTGGTCATCTTCTGGCGACTTGGCGAAAAACTCGGGATCAGATTTCCCAGCACGGTGGAAATATCATGCTGTAGCGACAACTGTTGCTGCAGCTCAGATTCATCAATAACGGTAATGGTATTAGGGATCTGGCTTAGCGGCCTTTCAATACGCGAGGCGGTAACCACTATGGTTTCCACCGGTTCGGCCGACTCCTTGGAGCCTTGCTCGGCAAGCGCGTTGTTAGTGATCAGTGGACCTGCGAGAATTGCGAAACACAGCTTCGACAGCTTGAACTTCATGACCTTGTCCTTACTAGCTAAATGGCTGGGGGAAATATAATGCCGACAATGTAAATGATAACTACTATCATTTCAACATTTGTTTTTGTTTTCTCAATAATGGGGAATTAGGCGCTTAACCCTGTATCTTGAGTAAATATATGTGCCGGCATACACAGCAAAAACTGGCCTCAAAGCTGAAGCTGGCGTTACAATCCAAGTCGTTAACGCACATCAACATCAAGGAATAACAGTGAAAATCTCTATTTTGGCTTCGGCCCTAGCGTTACTCAGTACGGCATCTCTGGCGGCCACGGTTGGCAGTGACAAAGATGCAGTGGCGCACTACGCCCTAGACCAGTACCAGGAAGCACAAATTCATACCTTGGCAAACCTGGTCTCTTTCCCCACGGTTAATACCCAGGATCTAAAAGCGCCGGATAACCCAGCCTTTATCGGCTTTAAAAACTACTTAAAGATGAAGGCGGATCAGTTTGGTTTCGACTATCAGGATTTCGGCTATACGGTACTGATTGGCATGGGTGAACAAAGCGAAAAAGTCACCATAGTCACCCATGGCGACGTGCAACCGGCGGATGCCAGTAAATGGACCAAAAGCCCGTTTGAGCTAGATAAAACCACAGAGCCGGGCAAGCTGATCGCCCGTGGCAGTGAAGACGATAAGGGCGCCATCGCCACCGCCTTATATGCCATGAAAGCGATAAAAGACAAGGGCATAGAGCTTGATAACCGCATCGAGCTGATGGTTTACCTGGCCGAGGAATCGGATTGGGGTCCTATTAAAGAGTTTATGAAAACCTATAATCAGCCCAAGTATGCGGTCACCATAGACGCCAGCTACCCCGTGGTGGTGGCAGAAAAAGGCTGGAGCCTGATTGCCCCCACCTTTAGCGGCGCCAACCCAAGCGAGGGCCTGTATGCCTCTCACCTCAAAGGCGGTGCCTTTGTCAGCCAGATCCCCGAAGATGCCAGCGTGATCCTGCATAACGCCGACGACCAGACCAAAACCCAGCTACAGCGCAATATCAGCGCCTTACAAGGGGTTAAGGTGTCCATGGTCGAGCAAGAAGATGGCCTGCATATTCGTGTAAAGGGCACTTCGGCCCATTCATCTGAGCCGGAAGCGGGCGATAACGCCATTGCCCACCTGGGGGCCATCTTTGACGGTGTCGCCCTAGCCACCAACAGCGATGGCCAGGCACTGATGTTTATTAATGAACTCATTGGCCTAGGTTTATATGGCAAGCAGTTTGGTGATATCGCCTACGAGCATGACTTTATGGGTCCGCTGACGGTGGCCCCTACACTGCTAAGTCGCGATGCGCAAAATAACGACATCACCTTATCGGTGAATCTGCGCCGCCCCATGGGTAAAGATGCCGACTTGCTGGCACAGCAGATCGACAGCGCTCTTAAAACCTGGCAGCAGCAACATCAGATAACCTTAAGTAATGTAGAAGTAGAACTTGGCACCCCCATGTTGCTAGATAATGCCCCGCACGCCCAGGCGCTGCTGGATATTTTCAAGCACTACACAGGGGATCAGGATGCCTCTTTTGTCTCCATCGGCGGCGGCACCAATGCCAAGTTGTTCGATAATGCCGTTTCCTTCGGTCCATCCATGCCGGGCAAGCCTTACACCGGCCACTCGGAGCATGAGTTTATTACCGAGGAGCAACTGGCACTCAACCTGAAAATGTACACCGCCATGATGCTCACCCTGGGCAAGATGTAACCACAAAAAAGCCCACCAAAGTGGGCTTCTTTATATACATTGCTGCCAATAACTGACGGTTAGGCTGGGACGAGTGGTCCCTTATTGATAAGCGTCAGCGCTTCGTTGACATCAAATAGTTTGCCACGCACCTCATCAATCCCCATTTTCTTCAGGCGCGCTGAGTGCATTGCCAAATAATTCCTGGCACTGGTTTCATCTGTAAACAGATAGATACCGCCACCTAGCTGCTCAAGTTCACTTTCGGTCCAAATCTTCCAGATCATGCCCGGTTCATCATTAATAGACTTAGCCAGTTCAACCAGCGCATCCGCCATTTGCTTTCCATACGGGCCATTATATTGAAAGTCGACTTGCAGCAATTTTGCCATCTCAACATCTCTTTAAATTAATCCTGCGTTCATTTTCACCCATAATAAACAGAAACAAAAGCCCGTTCAGTTTCGCTCGCACCTAAACTGTAATCTTTGTTGGACAACACTCTGTACACAGAGGGTATAAGCTTGTTTTGCAACCAAATTAGATTAACAATGGCGTTATAATGTCATGCTCAAAGAATAGGCAAGGAAAGCAATGAGAAAAATGATTTTGATGTTGGGGGCTCTGGCCTTAATCGGCCTTAGCATCTATTTGCTCATGCCCTCGCAGGAGCAGCCACACATTGCCGAGGGAGCGACCCCCTCCGGCACTCAACGCCCAGAGCAACAAAGCGTCTCCACCGCCGCACAGACACCCACAAAGCGTTACCAGCCCGAGCCCTTTCCCGAGCACACCCTTGATAGCGAGCTGTGTGAGAACGTAAAGGATCTCTTTAATCAGCACCATTACCAGAACCGTCAGCAACTGGAACTCTTGGCCGCCCGCGCCTTAAAGCAGGGCCATAGCCTGGACGATATTGGCCTGGCACTGTGGGCCGCCGGCATGGATGAAAGAGCCCTCGACCACTGGCACAACAGGACCGCCTCCTTTGAGGCGACTCTAAAGATGCGGTCGGTGCTCAAGGGTTATATTCAAAAAAATATCCCAGCCAATGCACAAACAGAGGTTGAAACAGCCCAAGCTCAGACCATGGCGTCTTTTGTCGAGAGTCTCGACGAGCTGCCGATGCAAATGCAACAAGAGCAATACTTGCCTTCTAGCTTTCCCATAGAATATCTGTATAGGCATACCCTGGAGCAAAAAGACTTTGAAGCGCTAATCGTCAATAATGCGCCAGCCCATGAGCTGGTACAAAAAATCAAAGATATGGTTTATGACGTGGATAGCGCCTTGGTGAACGACCCACACCTCACTCCCCTTAAGCTTTCTTTTACCACCCTACTGATGATGGGAAAAACCGAAGCGGCGGCCATGCTTACCGAGCAATACCCCCTGGCCTTTCGCAATGACTCCCTGTTTATCAGTGACATGCAGCACGCGGTACTAGAGCATATTGAAGCCTTTGGCAGCACATTTACCGATGCTCATGCCCTGTCCCGGTTGATTGAGGGCACGCAACTAGGTAGCAAACACTACTATTACCATAGCCGAGGGCAGCAAGGCCTAAATCGCACCCCGGCCGTCTTAAGCCAATTGGGTATCAATATTGATATATCTCCTTTAAGCGATTTACCACGGGATGCCGGGAGCACACCACTGAAATTCGATGCGGGCGCCGCCTTGGACGAGCAGCAACAGGCACAATTAGAGGCCTGCTCGGCGCGCAATAAATGGTTTAAGGAGCGGGAAAAACCCGTCGAGCAATGGCAAGCCTTTGCCGAATCAGCCTTTGTTGAAAAGGTGATCCAGTCGCCCGAGTATGAATACTGCCAACGCCATAATGATGCGGATATCAAGCTGTTTATCAATGACACCGCGGCCTTGCTGGTTAGCCTGACGCAGAAAAAGCCTTTGGCCGAGCTGATCAGCCTGGAGCTGGATAACCTCAATTTACCGCCCCTGTCCGAGCAACAAAAAACGGCAATGAGCCTGTTTATCTCCTCGGTCGCGGTGCGTGACAACAAGCTTACAGAGCAGGAAATAGTAAACAAACTCAGTAACGTCGGGCTGGCACCCGATATTGAGGCTGACCAAGTAATGGCGCAGTTTGCCGGCAATAAAGAGCTGACCCTGTGGTTAAAAACCTTCTCCCATATCCCCCAGAAAACGGCCTTTGAGCTAGCCAACGCGGTCGCCGCCAAAGGCCACATAGCGCAATATAAATTGCTCGAGCCTTACTTAGACGCAACTAATGGGGAGCGCTTGGACCCGCTGTATTTTGTGCTCAAAAACTATCGTTTAGAGCGCTATCTGCCGCCCGAGTCAAAGACCGAGAGGCCAATCAGTTACCGCCGCTTTTTAGAGTACCTGAGGGATAATGGCGCCGAGATACAGCCCCACCACCTGCGTCTGATGATGAAACACAGATTTGAGCAGCCCGAGATGTACCAGCACCTGGTCAACCAACTGCCAGGGCTGGCGGTAAGCGATAATAATGACTATTTCGCCGTCAGCTGCCAAGAGTAATAAACATTAAAAAAGCCGCCCAAACGCGGGCGGCTTTTATTTCTTGAGACAGAACACTTACTTCAGCATGTAAGCACGCATTGTTAATTGCTCTGCTGTGCTGGTGCCATAGTTAGCCATTTCCACACGCAGGTGTACAAATTCACCCGCTGGAGCGTCGTTTGGTACAATCGCAACCCACTCGCCATCTAGCTGTGTGATCTCCGCATCTACCCAGCTCTCAGGGGAGAATTTCGCCGTCACCGGGCAGTATATAAAGGCTGGAATATCGCTCATACCACACTCCTGGCCATAACCATATTGCAGTTTCACGTCCGCCAGTGATACCTCACCTTCGCCATCCAAAATCGCGGAAAGCTTAATATGGGCCGGCTCTCCCGCAGGCATGGCATTGTTGATGTCTACAGGCACATCGACAACAGGCATAAGGATAGGCTGAATACCTTGCATTGTGTCGTCAGTGGTGAAGCTATATTTACCTTCATAAAGCGACCCTAATGCGTCATTCACGGGGGAACGCTCGCCTACACCGCGGGCGTAAGAGCGCATTGACAAGCTCACTTGGTTACTGCCGTGCTCAAGTGTCAAGGTGCCCTGGTAAGGCGATGTACTCTGACCATTTACCATTAAGCCATAGGCTGAACGGCCATCGTAGCCAAAAATACCATCGTGCCCCGCAGCGTCACCGAATGCAGCCATGTTAAAAGACAAGACATTGGTGTCTCTGCTGATAATTGGAATACCGCTGGTACCTAAGCTACCCATACGAGGGCCTTTAAGCCAAGTCGTTGTTTCCTCACCCGGCGTCATAATACGTGCACCATCGAAATACGCCCCTGCGCTACGCATTTGGTAATTCGGCATAACGATGTTTGTCCACGCATTTTTAGTAGTCGCACTGAAGTACTCATCACGCTCAACAGGCAACATGATCAGCTGTGAACTACCCGTTGAGTAGAACTCGCCGGTGCTGTTGGTCATCGCCATCACGTCAGTCCAAGCCGGACGATCATCACCTTGCGAGTGATATTGACTCTCGATTTTACGCATCTTGTGCTCTTGCAACACAATTTGCCCTGCGTCGATGCGACCGTCAGTAATGTGGTTGATAGAGTAGGCATAGGGTGAACGCTCTGCAGCAATACCCGACCAGCTTACGGTGTTACGACCTGCTGCAATTTCTGCGGCAAGCTGTTCACCCTCGGCAGTACTGATGCCAATCACAGGCACTTTTGGCGTACCCGTGATACTCCCTTTGTAACGACCATCGCGACCCGGGCGGTAGAAAATAACGCCCATTGCACCGTGCTTCATGGCGTTACCCACCATATAACTGGTTAGGTAGTTAGGGTTGGCAATAAGGGCTATTTTACCTTCCAGGTCGAATTGGCTCCAATCGGTGCTGTAGCCTGCATCACCTACTGGCACTACTTCCGCTGAACCTTCACCATGAAACGACAGCGCTAAACCTTGTTTGATGTAATCAAACTCGGTGCCGTTTTCCATCATTACCTTGGTTTCAGGTGCCACGGCACGTGTGGTAATGAAAGAGCGGAAACGGTCGTCATGGCCTTGTGACCATGCGTACATGTCGTTTACATAGTCTGGCGCCAGCTCCATCGCCGCAAGCTTAGCTTGTTTGTTGTCATCCAGCGCGTAGGTAAAGCCAAATGAGTAACCTTGAGGGTCAAGTGGCTGCTCCGCTTTGAAGGTCACAGGCTGCGCGTTACGGGCATCAAAGTTTAATACCGTTGCGCTTTCAATCTTGCGATCCAAAATCGCCATCTGTGCCGCAGACTCAACTAAACCCGAGCTCGAGTTTGCGTTATCAAAGGTCATGATGTTGGCGATAATGCTGTAGTTGCCGGTGGGTACCTTTACCTCGGCTTTACCGCCATTTAGACGCAATAAGCTGCCCCAATCGTCCTCTTCGTTAATTAAATACACTTTCGAAGGAAACGACGCACGGTTGCCCCAGCGATCGGTCAAATTAACCGTCAGTGACACTTGTGGCTGATCAACCCAGAAAGAAACAGGCACCGTGATTTGCTCGTCTTCACCGCCAACAGCTGTACCCATGATCTTACCTGTGATAGCACCGTATGCACCGTCGCGCATTGCCACTGATGGGTCAATCCACACTGGCACATCAACCTGGCCATTCGCTGGCACTGTGACGGATTTAACGCCCAGACCAGCAACCGTTGCCGGAAGCTGCGTTTTACCATCTTCACCGATCAGATCTAAATTAAGCTTGAATGTAATTTCTTCACTTGTGGTGTTTTCAAACGTCACGCTACTTTCGGTGTACGCATCATTCTGGCCATATCCGAAATAACCCAACTCACGGTTAGGCTGTGCGATCACCGCCTGCTTAATCGCACGATTGATGTCCATTGCACCTGCACCCTGCTCTAGTACGTGCGCATCTGATGTGAATGCCGATGATGTGAGTACTTTTTTCACATCTCTAGGCGATAAATCAGCACGTGCTTGCATCACCATAGCCGCACCGCCGGCTACATGCGGTGCTGACATCGAGGTGCCTGAAAGCGCTCGATAGGCCGTCGCACCTTGACCACCCGAAGCGGCGGCGACTACCGCCACACCTTGTGAGGCAATATCAGGTTTCGCTGAATGGCCATCCGGAGATGGGCCGCGCGAAGAGAAAGAAGCAGTGTTGCCATCGCGATCGAGTGCACCGACAGTCAGTGCGCTTGGTGCACAGCCCGGAGACCCCACTGTTTCACGAGTAAAACTATTACCCGCAGAAATTACGAATAAGGCGCGATCGCTCAGTGCTTCAACCATATCAACAAGCGGACCATCACATGAGGTAGCCGAGCCACCCAATGACATATTGACGATATCCGCATTTTCCGACATGACCGCCCATTGCATACCACTGAGGATAGAGTACATAGAGCCACCACCTGTGTTGCCCAGTACTTTACCAATTACCAGATCCGCCCCTGGCGCTACACCTACCCACTTGCCATTCGATTCAGCGCCAGAGCCTGCAACCGTAGATGCTGTGTGTGTGCCATGACCATTGGTGTCATCCACACCATTTGCCGAATAGGTAAAGTCTCGAGATGCGATGACCCGCCCCTGAAGGTCAGAATGCTCAATGTCGTAACCCGTATCGAGTACGGCAACCGTCACACCCGCACCCGAATAATGACGCGCAACATCGCCATATGCGCCAGTTAAAGGCACCGTAGGGGTCAATGTTTCTGATTCGCTCACTTTATGGGCGAACACGGCCGCATCAAGCCAGACAGCATCCACATCGCCTTGCGCGACAAGTGCTGAAAACACTTCCGCCGCTTTGCTCTTGTCAATGCTCAAGGCTGCACTGTCGATTAGTTCTATTTCGCCCGTTAGCGATGTACCCGCTAACTGCTTAGGCGTTGCCGCCCCCGCTAGAGTGCCATCGTGATATTCAACGATAACAGGCAACTGGTGGGTGACTTCATCCGCATAACCAGACGCGTACAGCTTATTAATGTTAAATAGTTCTAAATCTATCGCACCCGAGTCTACCCACTCTTGTGCTTGGCTTGGCATTACATACGTATTGCCGCCGCGCTTGAAAATGCTGGTGATTACTTCATTGCCGTCTTTACCCAGCATGCGAATACCGCCAAGCTCACCTTGCTTATTCACTACGGCTGACACTTTATCGCCAGTAATGAGTGTAAAAGTAAGTGCCTGCGCACTTGTGTTGCCAGCCAACTCATCACCTTGTGCCAGCACCGGCTGAGCCAAACCTAAACTCAACATAGCAAGGTAGGTCGCTTTTAAACGCCCAAACCTACGTGGTTGTTTCATCTTAGACATCCTATATATGGTTATTTTTATTGCTTACAGAGCGTGTAACCCGCTCTTAAAATAAACGTATTCATATTGTCATATGAATGCGATCAACCTTTTTAAGTTATCGGCTAGGACAAAATGCAACCATCAAATTTGTGTACCATTTTGTTCACATTTTGTATCAAAACATCACAGCCTGGCAGGCTTCAGCCGGAAGGTTTGCAAAGAGGTGGGTGCGAAAATTGCGCCGAATAGGAAGGTATTGGGAAAAGGCTGGTAAGAAATGTAAGGGACAGGGCTGACGGCAAGAACTACTGGTACACTTGCCCTAGAAGCCAACCCTTTTTAAGTCATCTCGGAACGAAAATTCGTGGTATTAGGCACAAATATAAATGAAATTGAGCCGTGTCAATTCCGCTAAAGCTGGGTGATTTTAATACGAATTTGACCGTTGTTGCCGGCCGGGATCACCTCGTTTTCCACCACCTTACGACGGCGATTAACGCTGCTTTGATGGCCTACGAGCACATACTTTTTCTCTACTACGGGCGTGTCGACCATCAAGGGTAAGTCAATCGACTCGGGCAATTGCTCGGAGTCGAGTAAGTAGGTGGCTTTGCCGATAATATCCACGTCTTCGTCATCGCCAAGGACGTCAATGACGGATTTGCCCACGGTATTGGTGATCTTACCCACATAGGCACTGCCAAAGCCGCCGGTAAAAATGCCCAGGGTCGAGCCAAGAATACTGTGCAACAACTTTTTAAATGACGCCTGCGCCTTGGAATCTTTATCGACGCTGCAGGCCTCGATAGAAAGCTGGGCCTTGCCCCGCAATGGCGTTTTAAACAAAATAGCTTTATCGAAGTCGCTGTCCCAGTCGGTCGGCAGCTCGGCGGTCGAGAGCACGGTTTTCACCGACTCTATGGCCGAAATCCCTTCCGCCGGATAGCTCAGCACAAAACGAAACAAGTTAATGTCTTCGGCACCGTCCATAGGGCCGCGTTTGTGTAACATCAGCTCGGCAATAGAGAGCTGAATGATCTTCTTTTCCATGATTTCCCTGCGTACATTAGCTAAATTATAACCGCTAAAAGCCTATATGAGCGCCGGGAAATATGCCAGCCAATTAAAAATTAAACAGGGAAAGCAATCAGTTAGGCTAATTTTAAAGACGCCTAACGCCTAGATACATGAGATAAAAATCGCGTCTAAAGCTGGCGATAAGGGTAAACAACGACTAGTCCGCTGTCGGCTGCGAATAGTCGAATGTATTTTTATTGATATCGCGTATTAGTATGCGCGGGAATTACTCTTGTGACGCCGTATTCTCTTGTTGCTCTAACTTTTCTCGCTCTGCTTTTGAGATGTAGGCTGGTTTATTGCTTTTATGCAATTTTGCATTCGCACGTTTGTCTTTGGCTTTGAGCTTGGTGAAAATTTTCTTTTTACGGTTCATTGTTTCGATGCTTGGTTTAGATATGTGATTGATGACGTCGCTCTCTATTATACCCTGCAATTGCTGTTTAGGCCGACATGTTTTAAATAACAAACTCGGACACCCACTTTAACTTAGACACCCACTTTAACTTAGACACCCACTTTAACTTAGACACCCACTTTAACTTGGACACCCACTTTAACTTGGACATCCACTTTAACTTGGACACCCACCTTAACTTGGACACCCACCTTAACTTGGACACCCACCTTAACTTGGACACCCACCTTAACTTAGACACCCACTTTAACTTGGACACCCACTTTAACTTGGACACCCACTTTAACTTGGACACCCACTTTAACTTGGACATCCACTTTAACTTGGACACCCACTTTAACTTGGACACCCACTTTAACTTGGACACCCACTTTAACCTTTACTAAAACAGCCAACAAAAAAGCGAACCACTGGGGTTCGCCTTTTTTGATTTAATTCAACGCCTTGCTAATGGGCGTTAAACTTATTCACGCTAGCCTTTGTTGAACAGGTCAGCACGGGCTTTGTGGATCTTTTTATAGCTCTCGAGTAAACGCAGGTGCTTGTCCAAGCCTTCGAGCTTCATATTGCTTGGTGTTAGGCCGTGGAAACGCACCTCACCGGTGACCAAGCCCACGGCATTTTCCATGGTCTCTTTACCAAACATGCGTGAGAAGTTATGGATAAAATCATCCAATTCCAGCTCTTCATCCAGGGTTACTTCCAGCACCGCGCTCACGGCTTGATAGAACAAGCCACGCTCAACCGTGTTGTCGTTATATTGCAAGAAGTCACCGACCAACTCCATGGCTTCTTCCAATTCACCAAGTGCTAAGTAAATCAAGATCTTAAGCTCAAGGATGGTTAACTGACCCCATACAGTGTTTTCATCAAACTCAACACCGATAAGGGTGATGATGTCGATGTAGTTATCAAGCTGGCTTTCTTCCAAACGCTCTACCAAGGCGGCCAGTGCATCGTCCGAGAGCGAGTGCAGATTCAAGATATCTTCACGGTATTGCAGTGCCTTGTTGGTGTTATCCCAAATCAGGTCTTCCACCGGGTACACTTCTGAAAAGTCCGGCACAAGAATACGACACGCACTGCCGATTTCTGTAAATTCAGCAATATATGCTTCTTTACCAAGCGCCTTTAAAATACCGAACAAGGCTTCGCTTTCTTCTTCATTAGTACCCGAGAAATCCCATTCGACAAAGTCGTAATCCGCTTTGGCGCTGAAGAAACGCCAAGAGATCACACCGCTTGAGTCGATAAAGTGCTCGACGAAGTTTTCCGGCTCAGACACCGCCATGGAGTTAAATGTTGGCTTCTGTACATCGTTCAAACCTTCAAAGCTGCGACCTTGCAGTAATTCGGTCAGGCTGCGCTCTAACGCAACTTCCAGGCTTGGGTGCGCACCGAATGAGGCAAATACGCCACCGGTTCTTGGGTTCATCAGGGTCACACACATAACCGGGAATTGACCACCCAGTGAGGCGTCTTTAATAACAATCGGGAAGCCCTGCTCTTCAAGCTTTTCGATGCCCTCAACTATGTCCGGGTACTTGGCCAGCACCTCTTGCGGTACGTCCGGCAGCACAATTTCCTGCTCAATGATCTGGCGTTTAATGGCACGCTCAAAGATCTCAGACAAACACTGCACCTTGGCCTCATTGAGGTTATTCCCCGCACTCATACCATTGCTTAGGAACAGGTTTTCAATCAGGTTTTGCGGGAAGTAAACCGTTTCGCCGTCCGAATGACGAGTGTAGGGAATTGAGCACACACCACGGTCCACACGGCCGGAGTTGGTGTCGATTAAATGCGACGCTTGCAGTTCACCGTCCGGGTTGTAAATCTCTAAGCAGTAGTCGTCTAAGATGCCTTGCGGCAGGGCATCGTCTGCACCCGCTTGAAACCATTTTTCATTGGGGTAATGGACAAAGTCGCTGTACGCGATTTCTTCACCCAGGTACTGATCGTTATAGAAGAAGTTGCAGCTTAGGCGCTCGATAAATTCACCCAGCGCAGAGCAAAGCGCACTTTCTTTAGTCGCACCCTTACCGTTAGTGAAACACGCAGGTGAAGCCGCATCACGGATATGCAAAGACCATACATGAGGAACGATATTGCGCCACGATGCCACTTCAATCTTCATACCCAACTCGGCCAGCATGGCGGTCATGTTCTGAATTGTTTGCTCTAACGGCAGGTCTTTACCCAAGATGTAGGTGCTGTGATCAAGGTCGGCCTCAACCATCAACATGGCCTGGGCATCTTTGTCGATATTATCTACAGGGTCGATTTGGAACTCGGGCCCGGTTTGCACCACGCGTTTAACCGTGCAACGCTCGATTGAGCGCAAAATACCCAGGCGGTCTTTATCAGAAATGCTCTCTGGTAACTCAACCTGAATTTTGAAGATCTGATTGTAGCGGTCTTCCGGGTCGATAATGTTGTTTTGCGAAATGCGGATACCGTCGGTCGAAATCTCTCGACTGTTGCAATACACCTTCACAAAGTAAGCTGCGCACAAAGCAGATGATGCCAGGAAGTAGTCAAACGGGCTTGGCGCCGAGCCATCACCTTTGTAGCGGATCGGCTGATCGGCTATCACGGTGAAGTCATCAAACTTGGCTTCTAGTCTGAGGTTGTCGAGAAAATTGACTTTAATTTCCATGAGTTATCGCTACCCTAAAAATCGCAATGACCGAGCTTACCAACGCTGCTGGGCAGACTAGGTGGCAATGTCGGTCAATCTAATGAATTTAATGTTCCAATTATCGTCTTTTTGCGTGCAATCGTCTTGGTTTATTTTGGAATTATATAAATCAAAACTAAAAAGAGACCTTGGATTCGATGTTAGCGAGTGGTCACTCACTAACGATAAAAGTGGGGTTACTTTTCTACCGGCTCAAAGCGTAAAGACATCAAGCCTAAATCGCGTACCAGCACGTCGCCGTCTTCAATCAGCCAGGTTTGTTCTTCATTACCCGATTTAAATACCAGGTAATCACCGGATTTGAGTTCACGCACAAAGATTTCATCAAACTCGGTGCGCTGGCCATCCGCTTCGATAAAGTTCTCGCCGATATAGATTTTTTTGGCACCGGCAAGCTCTGACAGCGCGTTAAATACCTTGTTGTCAGAAGTACTGACATAGTGCCCTTCATACCCATGGCCACCACAGCCAAGCATAAATAATGAGGTTAAAACAATGAGGGTATATTTGAAGTACTGCATATCTGTCGCTCGATTTTGTAAAACACAATGTCCCCGCTAAGGGGGCGGTTAATTTTACATCATCTCGGATGCGATACCAATACGTAAAAAAAGGGCCGCTTTTGCGGCCCTTTTAGTAACATCACAACGTCTGTTTATTTTAGATCGAAACGATCTGCTGTCATTACTTTTGTCCAAGCATCAACGAAGTCGTTAACGAACTTCTCTTTCGCATCCTGTGAAGCATATACTTCAGCAATAGCGCGTAATTCAGAGTTTGAACCAAAGATCAGGTCAACCGAAGTCGCCGTCCATTTTTTGTCGCCGCTGGTGCGGTCAAAACCTTCATACACTCCTTCTTCCTTGCTTGATTTGCTCCATTTGGTCGACATATCAAGTAAGTTAACAAAGAAGTCATTGCTCAGCGTACCCGGTTTGTTCGTTAACACACCGTGATCCGAACCTTTGTAGTTGGCATCAAGCGTACGCATACCACCTAGCAGTGCTGTCATTTCCGGAACGCTCAAACCAAGCAGGTTGGCACGTTCTACCAGCATGCCCGTTGGTGATTTCCACGCGCTGCTATAGTAGTTACGGAACGCGTCAGCCGTTGGTTCAAGTACTTCAAATGATTCAACATCTGTGTACTCAAGTGATGCATCCATACGACCCGGCTTGAATGGTACAGTGATACTGTAACCTGCATCCTTGGCACCTTTTTCGATGGCTGCTGCACCGCCAAGAACAATCATGTCAGCAAGTGAAATTTGCGTTTTACCTGCTTTTTTGTTGAATTTCTTCTGAATTTTCTCAAGTACTTTCAGTACCTTTGCTACTTCTTCAGGGTTGTTTACCGGCCAGTCTTTTTGCGGCGCTAGACGCAGGCGTGCACCGTTTGCACCACCACGCATATCGCTGTCACGGTAGCTAGACGCCGAGGCCCAAGCAACCCGCACAAGCTCAGAAACTGTCAACTTAGAATCAAGAATTTGCTCTTTCAAATCAGCGACTTGCTTATCATTCACCAGAGTGTGGTTCACTTCTGGAATGTAGTCTTGCCAAATCAATACTTCGCTTGGTACTTCACTGCCAAGGTAACGAGCACGTGGGCCCAGGTCACGGTGATTTAGCTTAAACCAGGCCTTGGCGAACGCGAGCTCGAATTTTGCAGGATCGGCACGGAAGCTCTCGGCAATCTTGCGAAACTCTGGATCTTCCTTCATCGCGATATCTGTTGTGAACATGATAGGCGCGTGACGCTTACCTTTAACGTGCGCATCGGGAACCAGGTTTTTCGCCGCCTCATCGGTAGGGATCCACTGGATTGCTCCGGCGGGGCTCGTGGTTTGTTTCCAATCAAAGTTGAAGAGGTTGTCCAGGTAGTTGGTGGTCCACTGTGTTGGTGTAACCGTCCACGCACCTTCAAAGCCACTGGTCACAGTGTCTTCAGCCAGGCCTTTGCCACATTTGTTCTGCCAACCAAAACCCTGGTCTTCAATCGGCGCTGCTGCCGGCTCTTTGCCTACACAGTCTGGCTTTTTAGCACCGTGTGCTTTACCAAATGTGTGGCCACCTGCGATTAGTGCCACAATTTCTTCGTCGTTCATTGCCATACGACCGAATGACATACGAATATCTGTAGCTGCCAATAAGGGATCCGGTTTACCGTGAGGGCCTTGTGGGTTTACATAGATTAGACCCATTTCAACCGCTGCGAGAGGACCTTTTAACTTGCCTTTTTTGTCGCGACGCTCATCGGTCAGCATCTTGCCTTCCGGGCCCCAGTACACCAGATCCGGCTCCCAGTCATCTTCACGGCCACCGGCATAACCGAAGGTTTTGAAGCCCATATCCTCTAAGGCCACGTTACCTGTTAACGCCATTAAGTCGGCCCAGGAAATGTTGCGACCATACTTCTGTTTTACCGGCCAAAGTAGGCGACGTGCTTTGTCTAAATTACCGTTATCAGGCCAGCTGTTGAGTGGGTCAAAACGTTGCTGACCACCACCCGCACCGCCGCGGCCGTCGAATACACGATATGTACCGGCTGCGTGCCATGCCATACGTATGAAGAATGGACCGTAATGACCATAGTCTGCCGGCCACCAGTCCTGCGACTCGGTCAAAACGGCACGAATATCTTCTTTAACGGCTTGCAGATCTAGGCTTTCAAAGCCCTTGGCGTAGTCAAACTCTTCACCATAAGGATGTGACTCTACCCCGTGTGCGCGTAACGGACTAAGGTCAAGCTGCTCTGGCCACCAGAATTGATTTGATTTCGGCTCAACAGAGGCGGCCTGCGCACCCAGCGTAAGTACCGAGGTAACCGCCAGTGCCGCTGCACTGATAAAAGGACGTGATTTCTTACCCATGAAACTCTCTCCCCGTTTGGAGTTAAGTGATTAACGGGATTAAATATAGTTCATGGTTTTAATCTATTGCAGCGATAAAAATAGATTGGGTTAATCGATTATTTAGATAATTGATTTATTAGGCTTGGCTACAACAATCAATGCCAAGCCCGAGTGACCGTTATTCGGCGGTGGTGGGATCAATAATGGTTTTCACTTCATGAATGGCACTGATTGGAAACTCACCCATACTGGCGTGCTGCTTGATCAGGCTTTCATTCGGGGCAATATACACACAAAAAATCTTATTGCCGGTTACATAGCTCTCCACCCACTGAATCTGCGGGCCGAGTTGCTCGAGTACATCACAGGAGCGCTGTGAAATCCCTTGCAGTTCATCGGCGGATAGCCCGCCCGCACCCTCTATTTCTCTTTCAATTACGTACTTTGGCATTACTCACCTCCGTTAAGAGTAAGAGCAATAAGTATAGTCAAGGAGCGCTGGAGTGAAGAGGCATAGCCAAAAATGACGGGGGCAGGGCTGCGGTTGGCATGATCCCCGACCGGCGAAAGCGCCAGTCGGGAAACCTAGGGCATTAAATTCCCTGACTTTTTAGGTACTCTTCATATGAACCCTGGAAGTGCACTATGCCCTCCGGGCGAATATCAATAATTTGCGTAGCCAGTGATGACACAAACTCACGGTCATGGCTGACAAAGAACAAGGTGCCTTCATAGTTTTCCAAGGCCAGGTTCAGAGCCTCGATAGATTCCATATCCAGGTGGTTGGTCGGCTCATCCAGTACCAACACGTTAGGGTTAATCAGGCTCATTTTGCCAAACAGCATGCGACCCTTTTCACCACCGGAAAGCACTTTAACCCGTTTTTTCACATCATCATTAGAAAACAACATGCGTCCTAGGGCACCGCGCACCACCTGATCATCACCCGTGGTCCACTGTTTCATCCAGTCGAACAGGTTATCGTCTTCAACGAAGTCGGCGGCATGATCCTGGGCGATGTAACCAATTTTCGCTTGTTCGGCCCATTTTACCGAGCCCTGATCGGCCCCGATTTCACCTAATAAACAGCGTAACAAGGTGGTCTTACCGGCGCCGTTTTGGCCGATAATGGCAACGCGCTGGCCGGCCTCAACCTGTAAATCAAAGTTGCTGAACAAGGGCGTTTCAAACGCTTTTGACAAACCTTCGATGGTAATAGCCTGACGGTGCAGCTTCTTATCTTGCTCAAAGCGAATATAGGGGCTGACGCGGCTTGATGGCTTTACTTCTTCAAGCTGAATTTTATCGATTTGCTTGGCACGTGAGGTGGCCTGCTTGGCCTTAGAAGCGTTGGCAGAGAAGCGGCTAACAAAGCTTTGTAGCTCGGCAATCTGTGCCTTCTTCTTGGCGTTTTCGTTGAGCATTTTCTCACGAGCCTGAGTGGCTGCTGTCATGTACTCGTCGTAGTTACCCGGGAATAGGCGCACTTCACCATAATCCAAATCGGCCATATGGGTACACACGGTATTTAAGAAGTGACGGTCGTGAGAGATGATCACCATGGTCGACTTGCGCTCAACCAGCACCTGCTCTAACCAGCGAATGGTGTTGATATCCAGGTTGTTGGTCGGTTCGTCAAGTAGCAGTACATCCGGATCGGAGAACAGGGCTTGCGCCAGTAATACTCGCAGCTTCCAGCCCGGTGCTACTTCGCTCATGGGGCCAAAGTGCTGCTCAATGGGAATTTCCAAGCCCAGCAAAAGTTCGCCGGCGCGGCTTTCTGCGGTGTAACCGTCCATTTCCGCAAAGCGCACTTCCAGATCGGCCACTTCCATGCCTTCTTCTTCACTCATCTCGGCCTGGCTGTAAATGAAGTCGCGTCGCTCTTTCACCGCCCACAGCTCGGTATTACCCATTAATACCGTGTCCATCACAGAATATTCTTCGAAGGCAAACTGATCCTGACGCAACTTACCCAGACGCACGCTCTCACCTAGCATCACGTTTCCAGCCGAGGGCTCAAGGTCGCCGCCCAGAATTTTCATAAAGGTCGATTTACCGCAGCCGTTGGCACCGATCAGGCCATAACGGTTGCCATTGTTGAACTTAACGGAAACGTTTTCAAAAAGAGGCTTAGCGCCAAACTGCATGGCGATATTTGCTGTTGCGATCAAGGGAAGTGATATCCATGTTTGCTCAAAAAAAGGACGCGCAGTGTAACGGAATATGCCTCTTTTAGAAACCACATTAAGGCAACTCTTAACAAAAGCCTGCTGTTTACCCAAGTAGTGGCAGTTCAGTAGCAGCCCAATGCACTCATAATTACCGATAACAAAGGTGCTCATCTTGCGCTTTTTATAGGCACAAAATACATGCAATCAAGTAATTAAGTGTGTAAGGTAGAAAAGTCTATACTTGAAAATAACAAAAAATGAGGCATCTATTATGAATGGTAAAATTATCGGTATTATTCTTATTGTGATCGGCGTGGCCTTGGTGGCCTGGGGTTACAACGTGTATGACGCGGTAGAAGCGCAGCTAACCCGCTCGCTTAACGGCGAAACACCCATTGAAGCCTGGCTGGGCATGGTCGGCGGTGCCATCTGTGTCGCCGTGGGTGTGTTTAAGCTGAAGTAAACGCAAAGCGAGTCATTGGTTCGCCAATGGCTCGTCATTTAAGCTGGCAAGGAACAAACTCTAAGAGTATCAAGCACACGGTCACTCACCTACTTCCCCTCACTCCAAAATGCTCTTATCAGCCAAACAGCGATAGCATCAGACACACTTAAATTCAGTCACAGCTTTTTTAGAAGTCGGCACAACCAGATTATGCCAAGAGCAAACCCTATTACAATTACAGGGAACTGGAGCCAACCAGGCATGACCCTTGTAATGTCCGCAGCGAAGAGTTTTAGCGTGGTAAAGGCGATGACAATGAGTAGAACTTCAATAATTTCCATCTTACTTTCAATAAGTAACAGAAAACCATAAAGACTCCCAAGCCATTTCATTAAGAATAAAATTGACAATTTTCACTCGTTATTTCTTCCTGACAAACTCCACCCTAAGTAGAGTCCAAGAGTCACAAAAGAAAGAAATATAACCAGACCAAAATCATGGCGGTATATGAAACTATGTATTGTCTCTGAAATTAGAGTTAGCAGTGAAAGCTTAGCGGCTATAGGTGTGGGAGAATAGTCAAACTCTATCCCAAAAATATAGATGGTTGCTCCGGAGCGCTTAGCTAAGCTATGTGAAACAGCGGAGCCTGCTGCAAGTGCGGAAATCAGCACGATAGTTGAAAAAACATCTGGTCTAGCTTCGAAAAACTCCGCTCTCATACCTGAGTTGATAGACGCGGATACGTTGTACACCAAGATATATAAAGCAATAAGTAAGTGCTTAACCTTCCTTAGTTTTAACATTTCACTTAACAGCCTCTGATTATTTAAATAAAAATAAATTATCTCAGACCCGCATTCCCTATTAGCAACAACACAGATACGAACTTATTTGAACCGCCCTAAACGCAGTCACAAACAAGTAAAACTTAGTTATGCCTCCCACAAAAAGCAAACCTGCACCATAAATGGCCAGCCCAGGGCTTTTGAACTTACACTAACTAAGACACCCACTTTAACTAAGGGGGAGTAAGGGGCTGGGTCTGAGCCTAGTTGCTGACCTTTACTCCGGCACAAATTCACGCTCTGGCCTGAGCGCCTATTTAACAAATAGCTTGTAAAACAGTCGGTGAATGCTGCGGCCATAAGGTGGGTATAGCAGCCTACCGCCATTGAACTTGCCCAGAATGTGTACCGCCTTGGCCTTGGAAAAGGTCTGAAAGCCCTCAAAACCATGATAATGACCCATACCCGACTCGCCTATGCCGCCAAAAGGTAAATCCACCTGAGCCAAATGGGTCATGGTGTTGTTGATACAGACTCCGCCGGAGTGGGTCTCATGAATAACCCGCGCGTGTTCATTCTTATCCAAGCTGAATAAATACAGCGCCAAGGGTCGCGGACGCGCGTTGATATAGTCCACTGCCTGATGCAAGGACTCATAGCTGACAATGGGCAGCAAGGGACCAAAAATCTCTTCGGTCATCACCCGGGTATCCTGCCCGGCGTTGTCAATCAGCACCGGCGGCATTTTCCTGCTGCCGTTAAAGTCCTCCTTGGCTGGGTTAATGGTGGTGCAGCTCGCCCCCGCAGCTTTGGCCTCTTCCAGCAGTGCCTGCAATCTTTGGTATTGGCCGTCATTGATAATGGCGGTGTAATCCGGATTGTCTTTAATGCTGGGGTACATGCGAGCAAAGGCGTTTTGATAAGCGGCGATAAAAGCCTGCTTTTTATGCTCGGGGCAAAGAATATAATCCGGTGCCACGCAGGTCTGGCCGGCGTTCAGGGATTTACCAAAACAAATGCGCTCGGCGGCCATATCCAGGTCGATGGTATCGCCGATAATCACCGGGGATTTACCGCCGAGTTCCAGCGTCACCGGAGTCAGGTTGGCCGCCGCGGCGCGCATCACCAACCTGCCCACGGCGGTTGAGCCGGTAAAAAACAAATGATTAAAGGGCAATTGCGAGAACGCCGTAGACACATCGGCAACGCCGGTAGTCACCGCCACCTGCTCCTCGCTAAAGACCTCGGCCAGCAATGCCGCTAAGCAATGGTTAAAGTAAGGTGTATGCTCTGAAAGCTTAAGCATCACGCGATTTCCCGCGGCGATGGCGGTAATTAACGGGCTTAAACTTAAATATAGAGGGTAATTCCACGGCACCATAATGCCCACCACCCCAAGGGGTTGATACACCACCTTGTTGCTTGCCGGCTGGAAAATCAATGCGGTTGAACGAGCCGAAGGTTTACACCAGCGAGCAAGGTGTTTAATGGTGGAGTCGATAGCCTCAACCAGGGTCAGCACCTCGCACAGGCGGGTTTCATCTTCGCTGCGATGACCAAAGTCTTTGCTAATGGCCGCAACCAGCTCATCCTGCCTGGCCTGCATGGCTTTTTTGAGCGCCTGTAACTGAGCTTTTCGCTCGTCTACAGCCGGGTATTTATTGTTGTTAAAGGCCCTCAACTGCGCTTCAAACAGGGGTTGAAGCTGAGCAACCTGAGTGTGCTGGTGCAGACGATTGTTTTCACTATTCATAAAGGCTCACGCATGGATTGACTAGTCGCTTGCTTTACCTGGCTTTTAAGGTAAAGGCTTTAACTAATTCTTGGGTGTCGTACCCCTTGTTATACATCAAGTGATTGAAAATAACGATCAGGCCTTTGTTTTTAAGGTTTAATTGTACTGCGGCATTGTAAACCTATGCGCCAGAAGCGTGATTTGTGCTACATTTGCCGCGTTTTCCACCCTATTGAGGCGGCTATCGCCATGCTTGCGATTATTCTTGTATTTTTAAGCGCATTTTTACTTTTCCAAGTCCAGCCTATCATGGCCAAAATGTTACTCCCCAGCTTTGGCGGCGGCACTCAGGTTTGGACGGCGTGCTTGTTGTTTTTCCAAACATTTTTGCTCGCAAGCTATGGTTATGCGCACCTTATCTCGAGCCGCTTGGCGCTGAAAAAGCAGTTTTTCGTCCATGGTGCCGTTTTACTAGCCGGAGCCATTGCCCTGCCCATAGGCACGCAAGCGCTCGGCGCCCCCAGCGACGCCCCCGCCTTGGGCGTGTTAGCCCAGTTGGCGATGGCCGTGGGTTTGCCTTATTTTGCCCTGGCTGCCACGGCGCCCTTGATGCAAAGCTGGCAGGCCAAGGTGGATAATGAGCATGCCTACAAGCTGTATAGCTATTCCAATATCGGCTCCTTTTTGGCCCTGCTCTCGTATCCATTCGCGGTGGAGCCCTGGCTCGGCCTCGGCAATCAATCCTGGTTGTGGAGCGGTTTATTTGTGGCCTTTGCCGCCACCTTCTATGCCTATATGGCGCGCTTTTATAACCAGGCCAAACGCCTAGGCAGCACAGAGCAGAGCGCCTTTCGTGGCGGTGTTCACGGTAAATGGCTGTTGTGGTTGCTGCTTAGCGGCTGCGGCGTAATGGTGCTCACAGCTAGCACCAATGCCATGACCCAAAACGTGGCGCCTGTGCCCTTCTTATGGTTGTTGCCGCTGGCACTGTATCTGCTGACCTTTGTACTGTGCTTCCACTCGCCCAAAGCCTATCATCGTATTTTCTGGCTGGCGGCGCTGGGGGTCTGTGCCTTTATCTCCTGCTTCTTGTTCTTTATCGGCAGCCAGTTCGATATTGTCAGCCAGGTTATTCTCTATTCCTTGGTGCTGTTTGCCGCCTGTATGATCTGTCATGGCGAACTGGTGCATGCCAAACCCAGCACCGAATACCTGACCCAGTTTTATCTGGTGATGGCCCTAGGTGGCGCGCTGGGCACGGCGCTTATCACTTTTGTCGCACCGCAGGTATTTACCCTGTATTACGAATACCCCTTAGCCATAGGCGCCGCCTTGGTATTGTTTGCCTGGGGAGTTGTCAGTGATAAAGGCATACGCAGAGCTCCCCTGCTAGGTGGCAGCGCACTGGGCACTGTGGCTCTGGCGGGACTCTTGTTCTTTTGGCTCGATGGCCAGTTTAAAAGTAACGACATTGAACGCCTGCGTAACTTCTATGGCCTACTAACCGTTACCGAAGTAAACATTGAAGGGCGCACCGAGCGTCGCTTGATCGACGGCACCACCACCCATGGCGTGGAAGTACTAAAAGGTGAAGGCAAAGGCGAGCCACAAAGCTATTATCGCACGCAAACCCTGGTGGGGCAGTTACTGCAAGACCTACCTAATGGCTCAGATGTTGGCTTTATTGGCCTGGGTGCTGGCACCTTGGCGGCCTATGGCAAGCCCGACGATCATTACCGTTTTTACGAGCTCAACCCCAATGTGCTGGCCACGGCCAAGGCACAATTTAGCTACCTTGATAACTCCCAAGCCAAGCTGGATTATGTGCTCGGAGATGGCCGCATCACGTTAAGCGCACAACAAGCGCAGGGGCAGAAACAGGTGTTTGATGCCCTGGTGCTCGATGCCTTTAGCGGCGATGCCATTCCCATGCATTTGCTGACTCAAGAAGCCATGGCCTTATACTTAACCCAGCTTAAAGAAGACGGCATTCTGGCGGTGCATATCTCCAATACCCATTTGGATCTCACCCCCCTGATGCGAGGCTTGGCGCAACAATTCGATTTAACCATCCTCTATGGCGAGGCCAAGGCCGAACAAAGCCATGGTCATGATGTACGCTGGGTGCTGTTAAGCCGAGACAAAGCCCAACTCGAGCTCTACCGAGCCAGCGAATCACCCTGGCCCAGCAGTACAGCCCCCTTTGTATGGCGCGACGACTACAGCAACCTGCTGCAGGCTATGAAGTTTATGGGTGAGTAAGGCAATACTCACTCCCAAGAACAATGCACTTGTTGAAGTAGCTTAAAGTTAATGCATCGGGCTAACAGGCATGGCGCTTTACCCTGTTAAGGCGCCATTTCTTTCAAAAGGGGTTACAGCCCCCCCTTAAACTGGTCTTACCACAACAACCTGAAACGCCACTTTTTGAATCTTTTTCAACCTAAATTCCTGCTCAACAAGGTCGCCTACCAAGCTTCAATATCCCGAAAAGCACAATATTAGTAGTTGATTTTTAAGGCTAAAAGCAATTCAAAAAACAAAATCACACACCTTGATTACAAAATAAAACACTTTAAAATCAAGCATATAGGACCAAAGTCCCATACTCGAAATTTTAATCTGGCTGTAACCAAACTGACATTTTTCCTCCTTACCTTAGCCGCTCCTTTTAGCTCCGGAAGTAGAAATAAAATGAAGTCGTTGTTCAAAGTTAGTTATTTAGCAGCTGTAGTTTCGAGTTGTTGTGTTGCAAGTTTTCCTCTGTTGGCGAATCAAGATGATGTGGCTAAAGAAAGCGATATCGAGCAAATCGTTGTTACCGGCCGAGCTGGTGCGGGGTTTTTACGAAAGGCGGAAACGAGTTACGCGATTTCAACGCTAAGCGATGAAGACTTAGTGACCAATAACCCCCTGAGTGTGGCTGATGTGCTAAAAACAGTACCTGGCTTTTGGGTTGAGTCTTCAGGTGGTGAAGCGGGCAATAACATCCGCGCCCGAGGGATCCCGCGAGATGGCTACTCATCGGTATCTTTACAAGAGAACGGACTAGCCATTCAACATGATGGCGGTCTTGGTTATCTCAATGCCGACCAATCGTTTCGCTTAGATGAAACCATCGAACGTGTAGAAGTGGTGCGCGGTGGTCCCTCGCCGATTTTTGCCTCAAATGCGCCCGGCGGTATGGTTAACTTCATCACCCGTAAAGCCTATGACTATGACAGTGCAGTAATGAAGCTTGAGTTGGCGGATTACGGCCATTATCGCTTCGATGGATACTATGGTAAGGCCCTAGACAACGACATGTTTGTCTCCTCGGCGGCTTCTATCGAGAAAATGATGGCGTGCGCGATCCTGGCTTTACCGCAAACCGCGGTGGACAAGTGCGGATCAGCGCTGGCAAACGTTTTGATAAAGGCGAGGTTTTTGTCGACTACAAACACTTAAACGATAAGGTCGCATTTTTACTGCCCATCCCCCTTACCTATGACGACGACGGCGATATCACCGGCGCTCCCGGTGTTGATGCCAATTTCGGCACCATGATGGGGCCAGAGGTTGCCCATAATGTCTATCGCAATCTGGGCGACGGCTATGACTTTGATCTCAACGACGGGACCCACACCGAGCTTAATCAATTTACCGTAAAAGCGGATTTTACCCTGCAAAACGGTTGGCAGTTAGCGAACAACTTCCGCTATCGCCAAAGTGATACCCTGCGTAACGGCTTGTTCCCCACAGGCGGGATCACAGATGCACAGCAGCGTATTGATGATCTATCGACACAATATGCATCTCAACTTCCCGACAATAGCCATGTTGAACTGGCCTTTACAAACCACCCGGATACGCCTTTTGATGTTGAGAATAATCGCGGCAATGGTCTGGTATTAAATGGTAATTTACTGTCGGTGTCGGTGCCGCTTGATGAAGTCATCAACGATTTGCGCTTCTCCAAACAGTTTGCGATTGGCCAACAGCAACACGACTTCTCTTTCGGTGCCTACATAGCAAATTACGACTACGAATTTGTTCGCTACATGGCAACGGCCATGTTTGAAGTAGCGGATAGGGCCCGCTTGGTTGACGCTGTGATTGTGGATGAACAAAACCAGCAAATCGGCAGTATCACAGAAAACGGTATTTTGCGTTACGGCTCCTTGTATAACAACGTAGATGCTGGCGCCGATATTTATGCTTTCTACGCCGCCGATGAGTGGCAAATAACCCCGGCTCTGCGACTGGACCTAGGTGGCCGCTACGAAGTATCTGAGCTTTCCGGCACGGTTGAGGGCACCCAAGTTGTCGATCTTGAAGCATCCAGTACCTTTGCCGACGATAACTTCATCACAGGGAATGGTGAATTCAAACATATCGACAGAGAGTACAAGGAATTTGCCTGGACCGCCGGACTTAACTACCAAGAGTCGGATGAACTTGGCTACTTTGTCCGCTACACAGACAGTTTTAGAGCCCCGAACGCCTCAGATTTTAACGGCAACCCGGATCGAGACGACTTAAAGGTGGAGCCCATCACCATGTTTGAAGCGGGCGTGAAATTCAGCACCGACAACTTCAATCTGTATGCGACACCGTTTTACACTCACTTCGAAAATATGCGCTTCACCGATTACATTTTCGATACTACGACTAACAGCTACCGAGACCAAACCGCCTACGGCGACACCAAGACATACGGTGTCGAGGTCGAGTCATTCTGGCAAGCGTCTGATTTACTGGATTTCGCGCTAACGGGGACCTGGCAATCCGCAGAGTACGATACCTTTAACTTTACCAACCAGCAGGGCGAAGCGGTTGATTTTGGTGGTAACCAGTTGATTCGCGTGCCTGAGCTAAGTTACCGGGGCGTGGTGGGGATTAACCTACTCGACGGCCGCTTAAGAACCGAGTTGGTCGCGGAATACTATGGCGACCGCTATGGCGACGTTGCCAACACGGTAGAGCTACCAAGTTATCATGTATTTAACCTAAGCATGCGCTACGACATCAATGACGAGTTCGTTGCCTACTTGAATATGCAGAACATAGATAATGAGGTCGGTTTAACAGAAGGCAACCCCCGCGGCGGGCAATTCATCGGCGAAACCAACGAAAGCAACTACTTCTTAGCGCGTCCAATTTTAGGTCGCACCATTAGCGCGTCATTGCGCTACAGCTTCTAACCCTCCGTAGTCCCTTGTTCAAAGAGCCCGAAAGGGCTCTTTTTTAGGAGAAATCATGCGTATTTTTTTATTCGTATTAGTGCTGTTTAACACGCTTGCCGCCCATGCCTCTGTGCCTGATCAGGTTATTTCCGGCAGCATTGACGGCAGCGCGCACCAAAGTTACCAATACATTGATTTTGAAGTACCAAACAACACCCAAGAATTGGTGATTGAATTTGAATACAATCGTGATAAGCGCACAGTTATCGATTTGGGATTAAACGACCCAAGCGGGTTTATTGGCTGGAGTGGCGGCAGTAAAAAACGCATCGTCATTTCGCGCAGTTATGCCAGTCCCGGTTACTTACCCACACAGATACGCGACGGTAAGTGGCAACTCATTTTAGGGGTGCCCAATATTCGCAAAGCGTCCTCCAGCGAATACCGCATAGCGCTGTATTACAACACCGATGCCACCGCTTTTAGCAGCGTATCACTTAACGACAAAGCAAACTGGTACCGCGGTGACTTACATGCGCACTCTGGGCATAGCGACGGCCACTGCCCGTCAACGCAACAACAAAAAGTGGGTTGCCCGCTTAGTTGGTCTGTGCAGAATGCAGCGCAAAAAGGTTTAGATTTCATAGCGATGAGCGAGCACAACACGCTTTCTCAGCATAACGAATTATTCGCGCTGCAACCTTATTTTGATGATGTATTGCTGATGCCAGCCAGAGAAATCACCACCTTTTTTGGCCATGCTAATGTGTTTGGCGTGACCAAGCATCTCCCTTTTACTGTCACTGATGGTGATGTCACTCGCTTGCAGCAGCAAGTCATTAATAACAATGGTATTTTGTCTATCAACCACCCTGCACTTCCGTCCGGTGAAGCCTGTATGGGCTGCGGTTGGATAGCGAAGACCGACTACACCCAGGTGCACGCCATTGAAGTAGTTAACGGTTCGGTACGCAAAAACCATCAAGACACCTTCAACGCCCGCACCTTCTGGCATGCACTGTTGAATCAAGGGTATAAAATCGCGGCCATTGCGGGTAGCGACAATCACAATGGGCACAGTCATGAGCAAGGCGTTGGTGACATTGGCAGCCCTACTACAGTCATTTATGCCAACAGTTTGAGCACACCGGCGTTACTCGAAGGCATTAAAGCAGGTAAAACCTTTGTCACCACCAAGGTGAATGACACCCGCATTCCAAAACTAATTGCCCGTGTGAGCTTGCAGTCATTTGAGGTAGGTGACAGGGTGAAGGTTACGGGTACTGATTCAATTGAACTTGCTTTGACCTTGCCAAGCAGCAAGGGTGAAAAGGTGGTGTTTTACAGCAATAACGACTCGATGGCGTTGCCTTTAGAGTCTGGCGAAGCGACGATACAGCTTGAGACTAGGAATTTAAAGTGGGCCCATGCCGAGGTGTACAACCAAAACGATGAACTGCTGTTTGTTACCAGCCCGATATACTTTCGGCGCACATCATAAGGGGGTGCTAGATGCCCCTTTGAATGCACCTGACCCCTCTTTAACTTTAACGCTGGGCTCAAGAACTTGAGCACCAGCAATAGCATAAATGACGGCCAGTACTCACCACTGGCCTTCATTCTAACCTTATGATTCTATTAACATCTTATTACTGTAAGTCGATGCGATAGAGGGCAAAGCCGTTTTCATCGAGTTTAAGCGGTGAGGTCGGTGTGACGGCCGGCAGGGTTTCGGCGATGGCGGCCACATCATCCAAAGGTGAGGTTCTAAACACCACATTCAGTGGCGTGTCTGTGCTTACCTTGGCAAAGCGCCAGTTGTTGTCCGCGGAAGGATCTAACCCAGTCTCTGGCGATTTCGCCGCTTCGCTGATGATATAGCTGCGCAGCACACCGCGGTTTTCATCCGGGCCTTCAAAGGTTTCACGGCTGCTGCCATCTATGGCCGGGAAGTTGCCGCCACCACTGGCGCGATAGTTATTGGTCACAACCAAAAACTCCGCCTCAGGATCGATAGCCTGGCCTTGATACTGCAGGTTAACGATGCGCGAGCTCTCTGGGTTAATAAGCACGCCTTCGTTGTCATAACGCTTAGGCTGAGTCACGTCGATTTCAAAGGTGACGCCATCGATGATATCGAAGTTAAAGGTAGGGTAGCTGGTGTCGAGCAGGTTTTGCTCGGCACTGGTGCTCATGTCGATTTGGTTAAACTGACCAGCGGAGCGCTCTAGCCATTCCTTTACGTCACCGCCTGATACCTTCACCATGCGAATGGTGTTGGGGAAAACGTACAGGCTGACGGTATCGAGCATTGCAATATCGCCCGCCTTTACATGGGTGTAATCCTCCACGCCATTGCGCCCGGCACGAAACGGCGCTGCCGCCGAAAGTACCGGCAAACCATCTAATTCGGTGCCCTGAATAAAGGCCCTACCCCAGGCGATTTGCGCATCGGCAACGATTTGAATGGACGGGTCGTCCTGTACCAGGGCGAAGAAACTAAAGATGGGTGCAGATATCTTCGCAAACGGCTCACTCACCCAGTCGATGGTGGCCTTATGTTCAAGCTCGATGGCCGCGGCAATTTCCCCATCGGCCTCGGCTAGGTCGACAAAGTTGCCTTCTGCATCCTTGGTGCTGATGGCACGGTTGCTCACCGCCGAACTTGCAACCTGCCAGCCACCGTTTTCTGTGGGCTCCAGCTCCAGGTCGATAATACCCAGATGATTACCGAAAAAGCCCGGCATCACCGCGGGCACGCCATTGAGAGTGCCATTGACATTATCTATGCCCGCTTCTTCAAAGCCATCATAGGCGGCATCGCCGGGGAAAACACGGTGGTTATGACCAAATAAGATGGCGTCTATTCCCTCTACCTGAGAAAGGTAGAGGGCGGTGTTTTCGGCCATGCTTTCATAGGCGCTGGCGGTTAACCCGGAGTGAGGAATGGCAATAACAATATCGGCGCCTTCCTCTTTCATTTGCGGCACAAACTTCTCGGCGGTGGCGACGATATCCTTGGCGATCACCTTATCCTGCAAATGGGCGTTGTCCCACTGCATAATTTGCGGCGGTGTTAGCCCCAGGTAGCCGATTTTAACGGTTTGCTCGTTGCCATCGCTGTCGAAGACGATTTTGTCTTGAATATAATAAGGCGTGTAGCGGTTTTGATCGTTACTCTCATCATTATCACCGTCATCCACGTACACATTGGCATTTACATAAGGAAAATCGGCTCCCGCCAAGGTGGCATCTAAAAACTCCAGGCCAAAGTTAAATTCGTGATTGCCCAGGTTAGCCACGTCATAGTCCAATAGGTTCATGGCCTTATAGGCCACGTGAGTCGCGCCATTGAGAATATCGTCCTTGCGCACCAGGGCTTCATAGTCGCCCAGCGGGCTGTTTTGAATTAGGTCGCCGTTATCCACCAAGACACTGTTAGGCACCTCGGCGCGGGCTTCTTTGATCAAGGTGGCGGTATTAACCAGCCCCAGGGTTTCCGATGGCGCTTGGGCAAAATAGTCATAGTTCGACAAATACATGTGAATGTCTGTGGTTTCCATGACCCGCAAACTCACCGTGGCTGAGGGGCTCACGCCAATGCCTTGGTCATCGTCATTGTCGTTACTTGAGCTGCAACCGCTGAGGCTTAGAGCAACGGCTAATGCCAAAGTAGACTTTAATAAGTGCTTGTTATTGAATGGGGTTTTCATACTTATTCCATAGTTTTTTTGAAAATGAAGATTGCCCCGTCACCCTAAAAAGGTTTTATGAATTTATGATGAAAAAGTAGTATCAAAATGTAATCGAGGCTTCGCTCCAGACCTCCTTAAATACGCACCTCAATGAAAACTAGACGACTGGTCTAATCAAGTTTAGAATGGACGCCATGAACGCAAAAACCAATGACACACGCCAGCATATTTTAAAGGTCGGCTACGAGCTAATCGTCAGCAAGGGCTTTACGTCCGTGGGCCTTTCAGAGCTGTTAAAAACCGCCAATGTGCCCAAGGGCTCTTTCTATCACTACTTTAAGTCGAAGGAGCATTTTGGCGAGGCGCTGATCCAGGATTATTTTAGCCAATACCTTGAAGCCATCACCGGGCTGCTTGAAAACCCGGCGCTCAGCGGTTATCAGGCACTGATCCAGTATTTTGAGCTGTGGCTGGCTCAGGATAAGGGCAGTTGTAATGCCAACAAATGCCTGATCGTTAAATTAGGTGCGGAAGTATCGGATCTGTCCGAGCCCATGCGTGTTGCCTTGAAAAACGGTGCCGATAGAATTGTCGATACCATAGCCAAATGCATTAAACGCGGCATGACCGACGGCTCAATTAAGGCCATCGATGCCAAGCAAAGTGCGCAGCAAATCTATTTTCTATGGATTGGTGCCAGCTTGTTGAACAAGCTATATCAGGACCAAGCCGGGCTAAAACAGTGCCTGGAGAACACCAAACAGTTATTGCAGGGCTAAACGCCCGGCGATGAAATTACACCGCCATGTGTTTGGCGGTTTTTTTGCAACGAACACTAGACGACCGGTCTAATCAAAAATTGCATTTAGGAGAATACCTATGTCAGCTTCAACCCAAAACCGCCGCATCGTATTGGCATCACGCCCTCATGGCGCCCCGACGGCGGCTAACTTTCGCTTAGAAACCAGCGCTAAACCCGAGCCGCGAGAAGGCGAAATCCTGCTGCGCAGCGTGTATTTATCACTCGACCCTTATATGCGTGGGCGCATGAGCGACGCCAAATCGTACGCCGAGCCGGTGGCCGTCAATGACGTTATGGTCGGCGGTACCGTCTGCCAGGTTGAGCAATCACACAACAGCGACTTTGAACCGGGTGAATGGGTGCTGGCCTACACCGGCTGGCAGGACTATGGCATCTCCGATGGCAAGGATCTGATCAAGCTGGGTAAAAACCCCGCTCACCCTTCTTACGCCTTAGGCGTTATGGGCATGCCCGGCTTTACCGCTTATATGGGGCTGTTGGATATAGGTCAACCTAAAACCGGTGACACCTTAGTCGTGGCCGCAGCAACCGGCCCGGTGGGCGCCACCGTAGGGCAAATCGGCAAGCTTAAGGGTTGTCGTGTGATCGGCGTTGCCGGCGGCGCGGAAAAATGCCGTTATGCCGAAGAGGTATTGGGTTTTGATAAATGTCTCGATCACTATGCCGACGATTTTGCCGAGCAACTGGCAGCAACCTGCGACCAAGGCATCGATATCTACTTCGAAAACGTTGGCGGCAAGGTATTCGATGCGGTAATGCCGCTACTGAACACCGGCGCCCGCGTGCCACTGTGCGGTTTGGTCTCTCAATACAATGCCACCGAGCTGCCACAAGGCCAGGATCGCCTGTCATTATTGATGGGGCAACTGCTGATCAAACGCATCAAGATGCAGGGCTTTATTATCTTTGATGACTACGGCCATCGCTACGATGAGTTTGCGAATGATATGAGCCAATGGCTGGCGCAAGGTCATATCCAGTATAAGGAGCAGATCGTGGCCGGGCTGGATAATGCACCCGAGGCTTTTATGGGCTTACTTGAAGGGAAAAACTTCGGCAAGCTGGTCATTAAAGTGAACGATCCTCTTTAATATTGCGCAATAAGGAAGAAAATATGATTAAACTACATCACCTTAACCAGTCTCGCTCTAAACGCATTATCTGGTTGCTTGAAGAGCTGGGGCTGGAGTATCAGGTTGTGCCCTATCAGCGCGATAGCGTGACATTTTTGGCCCCACCGGAGCTAAAAAGCATCCATCCGCTGGGCAAATCGCCGGTGCTTGAAGATGATAACCAGGTGATCACCGAATCCGGTGCCATCACCGATTACCTGATTGACAAATATGGCGCCCAACAGCTGGCACCCGAGCGCGGCACTGTGGCATACACCCAATACCAGCAGTGGCTGCATTTCGCCGAAAGCTCGGCGATTTTACCCCTGTTGCTTAAGATGTTTGTCAATAAAGACGGCGCCAAGATGAATTTTCTCGACGGCTATGCCGATATCGAAACTCATAAGGTAATGAGTTACTTTGACGCCAGCCTGGCAGGCAAAACCTACCTGGTGGAAGAGCGATTGACCGGCGCCGATATCATGATGTCCTTTATCGTTGAGATACTGCACAAGTTTGGCCTAATCGAGCAATACACCAACCTTCAACGCTATAGCGAGCAACTGGCCACACACCCCGCCTTTCATAAGGCCGATGCGGTTGAGGCCGAGCTGGATACCTCGGTAAATTAGCGCAGATTAGTGCAACGACACCCAAGGGGTAATTGGCAACAATTACCCCTTTTTTTATCGCCAATACGGTCCCTTCCAAAGACATCTATTGATGACTTTCTGTAAAACACCCTTGACATAAAAACAATCCAAGCCTAACTTAAATGTAAAGTAAACATAACTTTTAGACAAAGGAGTTAGACTTATGACCTGTGAGCAACTTGATTCGAGACCCGCGGTGATCAACACCACCAAGCAGCTGGCGCTATGGACGGGAGCCTGGGTTGGCTCGGCAGCGCTGGCGACTCTGGGCCATCAATTGTTATGGACAAATAACATCAGCCTGTCGCTTATTGCCATCGCAATTAACCTCTTGCTGGGAATGCAAATGATCCGTGCTTATATCAAGCACATTAAGGCCCTCGACGAACTGCAACAAAAGGTACAGATTGAGGCAGCGGCGATCACCGCCGGCACAGGCATAGTGGCGGGCAGCAGTTACAGCTATTTATCGAATTTTGGGGTGATCCAGCAAGAGGCCAATATTGCCGTACTCATAGTTATTATGGCCCTGGCCTACATAGCCGCCATAATTATCGGCATGTGGAGATACAGATGAAAAATCGCTTAAAGGTACTGCGTGCCGAGCGCGATTGGACTCAAGCCGATTTAGCAAACGCCCTGGGTGTCTCGCGGCAAACGGTAAACGCTATAGAAAAAGGCAAGTTTGACCCAAGTCTCCCCCTGGCCTTTAAATGCGCGAGGCTGTTTAACCTCGCCATTGAGGAAATTTTTGAGGACGAAAACGACTAAGAAGTCCGGCAAAGATACTTCTAGCATTATTGTCGGCCTGAAGGCCGACCTACAACCTTAGCGGCAAAGACCGACCTAAAATGATTGGCATTAGCCCTTGGCGATCAATTCGTAGGAGCGCAATCGAGCCTGTTGATCATAAATAATGGCATTAACCATGATCTCATCGGCGCCGGTGCGCGCCTGTAACCCACGTAACCCGGCTTGTACCTTGTCCCGATTACCAACGATGGACTCGCGCAACATATGAGTGACCTGCTGGCGCTCCGCTGCGGTCCAAATCATATCCATATTCTCGGTTGGCGGTGGAATTAGCCCCTCCTGCCCACGCAGCATGCTGACAAATTTTTGCTGTCCTGTGGTGGCCAGGTATTCCGCTTCTTCGTTGCTATCGGCGGCTATCACATTCACCGCCCCCATAACGTAAGGCTCGGCCAGTTGCTGGCTGGGCTGAAACTGCTGGCGGTACAACTCAATAGCACGCATCATAAAATCGGGGGCAAAATGTGAGGCGAATGCAAAGGGCAGCCCCTTTTTCGCCGCCAACATGGCGCTGTAAGTGCTCGAGCCTAATAACCATAGCGGCACCTGAGTACCGGCTCCGGGATAGGCGCGTACCCTTTGTCCGGGCTTGGCATCGGCGAGGAAATAAGCCAGTTCATCGACTTGCGGCTCTAAATCTTCCGCCGCACTTGGGTCGCGACGTAGCGCATGAGTGGTAGCGCCATCGCTGCCTGGAGCGCGACCTATGCCGAGATCAACGCGATCCGGGAACAAGGTCGCCAGGGTACCAAACTGCTCCGCCACCACCATGGGCGCATGGTTTGGCAGCATCACACCGCCTGAGCCAATGCGTATCTTATCGGTATGCGCACCGATATAGGCCAGCAGGGTGGAAGTAGCGGCGCTGGCGATATCGGGCATATTATGATGCTCAGCCATCCAAAAACGCTGATAGCCCAGGCGCTCAACATGCTGTGCCAACTCTTTTGCGCGCATTAATGCATCCCGCGTTGAGCTCCCCTGCACCACGGGTGCCAGGTCAAGCACACTTAAAGGAGGTAATTTTGCCATCATACATTCACCAAGGTTAAAAATTGTCAGGGCGCTAGAGTAGCAGTTTTATTCGCTCGGATAGAGACAACTAAAAACACATCTTTGTGGCCTAAATGGCATCAATTGGCCTTACTCAAAACCTATTTATGCTTAAGCTAAGATAAAAATGTCATAAAATTAACACGCTTGAGCACTATGCTTAAGAATATGCTCGGGACTATTTAAGATAAGACCTGCCTATGCGCTTTGCCCTCACCATCATTTTTCTCGCATCACTACCCCAAGCCTACGCCGCGGAAAGTACAGCGACAATAACAAGTGCCCATACGCAGGTGCAGCTAGGCCCACGGCCCTATGCGCTTATTGATGCCATGACGCCAAGCGCCCTGAAAGACACCTTGCTCGCCTGTGGTGACAAGGAAGTTAAGGCCCATTCTTTTTCCATCGGCCATCGCGGCGCCCCGCTGCAATTTCCCGAGCATACCCGCGAGAGCTACCTGGCTGCAGCGCGCATGGGCGCTGGCGTGCTCGAGTGTGATATCACCTTTACCGCTGACAAGGAGCTGGTGTGTCGGCATTCTCAATGCGATCTGCATACCACCACCAATATTTTGCAAACCGAGCTGGCAGCCAAGTGCTCCGAACCATTTACACCGGCCGCACATGGCAAACCGGCAAGCGCCAAATGCTGTACCAGTGATATCACCCTGGCGGAATTTAAAACCTTAAAGGGGAAAATGGATGGCGCCAACGAGAATGCTAAAACAGTGGCAGACTATCTGCGTGGCACCGCCGACTGGCGCACCGACCTCTATGCACACCAAGGTACGCTGATGACCCATGCACAGAGTATTGCGCTGTTTAAAGAGCTCGGTGTGCAAATGACGCCTGAACTCAAGGCTCCCGAGGTTAAAATGCCATTTAAAGGCATGTCGCAAACGGATTACGCCGCCAAGATGATCGAAGAATATCGTCAGGCTCAGGTGCCCCCAAGCCTAGTGTGGCCGCAGTCTTTTAACCGCGATGATGTACAGTATTGGATTGACAGCCACCCTGAGTTTGCCGCACAAACTGTGTACTTGGATGACCGTGATAGTGACCTATTATTCGATCACCGCAGCCCACGCACCTGGTCACCCAGCATGAAAGCCTTAGCGGATCAGGGCATAGAAGTGATTGCCCCACCAATCTGGATGCTGCTTGATTTAGACCAAGACAAGAAGATAGTGCCCTCGGCCTATGCCAAGGCCGCCAAGACTGCAGGGTTAAAGATCATTGCCTGGTCGCTGGAGCGCTCCGGCCCATTGGAAAATGGCGGCGGTTGGTACTATCAGTCAATTACTGAGGCGGTCAAGCATGACGGCGTGCTGATGCAGGTATTGGATGTGCTGGCACAAGAGGTAGGCGTGATAGCCGTCTTTAGTGACTGGCCGGCGACCACCACCTATTACGCTAATTGTTTACTGGCGCCGGATAAGAAAGAATTAAAACAAAAGTAAGTACACACCAACACACCTCTTCCAAAGACCGTACAACGCAACTTCAGCGCCAGCTATAGAACTGACTTAAGCCTTTCATTATTCACGTAAAGTTCATATTTTTATGGCGCAAATAGGGACGCGGTGGTAGGCTAGATACGGCGTATTATTAAGCAATAACAAGCAAGCGCCCTAATTTCGGTCTTTTCTAAGGAGAGTAATATGGACCCCGTTTCGCAGATCCTCAACATGCTATTCACGGTTGAGGCATTTCTACTGATCTTCGTGATTGTGCTACTAAAAAGCAGCGTGAAGTTCGTTCCACAAAACCGCGCCTGGCTGATTGAACGTTTTGGTAAATATCAATCAACCAAAGAAGCCGGTCTTAACTTTATCGTGCCTTTTATCGACCGTATCGCCGCTGATCGCAGCCTAAAAGAACAGGCTCAGGACGTACCGTCGCAGTCGGCAATCACCAAAGACAATATCTCGTTGATTGTTGACGGCGTGTTGTACTTCCGCGTGCTAGATCCATACAAGGCAACCTATGGTGTTGATGACTATGTATTTGCCGTAACCCAATTGGCGCAAACCACCATGCGTTCTGAGCTGGGTAAAATGGAGCTGGATAAAACCTTTGAAGAGCGTGATTTGCTTAATACCAATATCGTCGCGGCAATTAACCAGGCTTCCGAGCCTTGGGGTATTCAGGTACTACGCTATGAAATTAAAGACATAGTGCCGCCTAACTCGGTAATGGAAGCGATGGAAGCCCAGATGAAGGCCGAACGTGTAAAACGTGCGCAAATCCTTGAGTCTGAAGGTGATCGTCAAGCCGCTATCAACGTGGCCGAAGGTAAGAAACAATCACAGGTACTGGCCGCTGAAGCGGAAAAGGCCGAGCAAATTCTAAGAGCCGAGGGTGAAGCCCAGGCCATTATCGCCGTGGCCGAAGCCCAGGCGGATGCTCTGCTTAAAGTTGGTGCTGCTGCCGATACCGAGCAAGGTCAAAAAGCCATTCAGCTTGATCTTGCCACCAAGGCCATTGCCGCCAAAGAAGCCATCGCCCGCGAGTCTTCCGTGGTATTACTCCCGGAGAGCGGCACAGATGCTAGCTCATTGGTGGCGCAAGGGATGTCTATTATCAACTCCCTGAATAACAAACAAAAAATCAGTTAACTTTGAGGAGTAAGCCATGGATCTGATCACCAACAACCTTGCCGAAGCCCTGATGATTTTGGGCGTACTCGCCCTTATCGTAGAGGTCGCGGTGCTGGGTATGTCGACCATAATCCTGTTGTTATTGGGTCTGTCGCTGTTGGCTACAGGGATAATGATGAACTTTTCCTTATTGGAGAGCTCATTAACCATGGCATTGTGGAGCAACACCCTGATCACTCTCGCCTTGGCTGCCTTGCTGTGGAAACCGCTCAAGCGCGTGCAGGAGCAACGTGACAACGCCCAAGTGCACTCTGACTTTGCCGAGCTGACCTTTACTCTGACAGAAGACGTAAACGATCAGGGTCTGGCTCATTACGCCTATTCCGGCATCAGTTGGAAACTGAAGAGTGAGCAGCCGCTTAGCGCTGGCACCCAGGTTAAGGTGGTAAAAAAAGAAGTGGGTGTGATGTGGGTAGCCGCCTGCGAGTAGGCCCCAGCTAAACTCCCCCAAATTGAAAGCGCTTGTTGGCATACCGGCAGGCGCTTTTTTATGCCCGCTTGACCGTATCCGCTTGAAACTACCTCAAGTAACTCAGTAACATGCAAGAAAAACCGTCTACCAAACTATGTTAAAACGCGCGCTTATTCCCTGCTTATTTGCCAGTCCTCTCTGTTTGTATGCCAGCGAAGAACCTTCGCTGTCGTCCATCGAACGCATAATCACCACCGCCTCGCGCCTCGATATCAATGACGATGCCACCACTTTGGCAATCAGTGCGGTAAGTGAGCAAGAACTGGCACTCATTGCCGCCAGTCATATAGAAAAAGCCTTACAGGGAGTGGCCGGTGCCAACTTGCAACATGGTAATGGCCAGGAATACTTGCCGGCTCTGCGCTCACCCGTGTATACCGGCGCCGGTGCTTGTGCCGCCATTTTAACTCTGGAGGACGGCATAGCGCTGCGCGCACCCGGCTTTTGTAACGTCAACGAACTGTTCGAAGCCCATAGCGAAATGGCGCAACGTATTGAAGTACTTAAAGGCCCAGGCTCAGTTTTGTATGGCAGCAATGCCGTGCATGGGGTGATTAATGTAATCACCCAGGACCCAACCCTAGGTGGCGGTTACGGCGCCGTTGATTTGGGCTCCTACGGCTATAAGCGGGCAAAACTGCGTGCCGGCCAGGATTATGGAACGCAAGGCGTCGGCTTTAACGCCAGCGTCACTCGCGACTCGGGCTATCGCGATGACGAAAGCGTCGATCAGGAAAAGTTTAACCTGCGCCACCGCTATGATGGCGATAGCCTGACGCTGCAAAACGGCTTTAGCTACACCAACCTGAGACAACAAACTGCGGGGTATATCGAAGGTTTTGAAAGCTATAAAGACGAGGAGTTGGTGCAGCAAAACCTTAACCCCGAGGCCTTTCGCGACAATCGCGCCATGCGTTTATGGTCTAAGTTGAAGTGGCAATACAGTGAGCAAACACAGATAGCTATCACTCCCTACGCCCGCGATCAGCGCATGACCTTTCGCAAGCATTTCTTGCCCGGCAAGCCCCTTGAGCACAATGCCCAGCACGGTGTCGGCGTGCAAACCCTAATGCAGCACCAGATCAATGAGCGCTGGCGGCTGCAGGGGGGGCTCGATGCCGAATACACTCAGGGCAAGATGTGGCAGTTCCAGGAAAGTCCAACTGATGGCTCGGCGTTTTTACAAGCCACCATACCCCAGGGGAAACAGTACGATTACGACGTCTATGCCACCGGCTATGCCCCCTTTATGGCCTTACAATATCGCCACAACGGCTGGCAGGCCAACCTGGGTGCTCGCTATGAATGGCTACGCTACGATTACCGCAACCGCATGTTAGATGGCCGCACCAAGGACGACGGCACGCCCTGCGCCATGGGTGGTTGCCGATATTCTCGCCCCAGCAGTGACATCAGCTATTTTGATGATCTCTCGCCCAAGCTGGCACTGAGCTATCGCTTTAACGCCGAGCTACTCACCTATGCCAACCTGGCCAAGGGCTATCGTGCCCCTCATACCGCCGAGCTCTATCAGCTCCAGCGTCAGCAAGACCTTGCCGAGCTCGAAAGTGAAAGCTTGGACAGTCTGGAGCTGGGTGTAAAGGGGGATTACGGGCACTGGCAATTTACCCTGTCCGGTTATCTGATGTACAAGGATAATGTGATTTATCGCAACAGTGATTTCTTTAACGTCAGTCAGGGTAAAACCAAGCATAGGGGCATTGAGCTTGAGCTCGATTACCGCTTTAACCATGCCTGGAGCCTGCAATTGGCCATGGCCAATGCCCTGCACACCTATCGTCATAATCAACCGCTGGGCGAGGTGGATATTCGCGGTAATATTATTGATACGGCGCCACGCCTTATCGCCGACAGCCGCCTCAATTGGCGGCCAAGCGATGACCTGTTAGTGTCGCTGCAGTGGCACCATCTTAGCGACTACTTTACCGATGCCGAAAATCAACACAGCTATGACGGCCATGATCTGCTTAGCCTGCGGGCCAGCTGGCAGCTTGCTAAAGGCTGGCAAGCCATAGCCCGCATAGAGAACCTGACCGATGTTGCCTATGCACAGCGCGCCGACTACACCACTTTCAGTGGCGACCGGTATTTTCCGGGCAGACCCAGAACGGCGCTGTTTACCCTGAGCTACCAGTGGTGATAACGCACACTGTCCTTTGCTCTTAAATATACCAAGCTCTGTAAATCTGGCGGCTGAGCCCGGAATTGAACCTCGCCGCCAGGCTCTGTTATTGCCAATACTTTTCATTAAAGCCTATAAAGTTCAACGTATTAAGTTGCAAATCCACCTCTGCCGCTCTACAAGTAATAGACTAGTCTTTCATTAAGGTTCGATTATGAAGCTCACCCATCTGGCCTCTGCCCTAGGCCTTGCCCTGACACTGGCTCCGAGCGCGTTTGCCAATGACGCGCACACCCTCAAACTTGAGGACGTATTTAACCTCGAATACGCCAATCAAATAGACATCAGCGATGACGGCGAGACTGTCTACTTTGTGCGTAACCGCATGGATATAAAAACCGACCGCAAGTTCAGCAATATTTGGCAGGTTGATAGCGGCACTAAGCAGCTTCAGCCCGTGACCAGCGGCGTGCATCAGGACTTTGCTCCGGTGCTTTCACCGAGCGGGGATCGCTTGGCCTTTATCTCGACCCGCGACGGCAGCCCGCAGCTCTATGTGAAATGGTTAAGCACGGGTGCGCTAAGCAAAATCAGTAATCTCACCCAAAGTCCATCGCAACCGACCTGGACGCCGGATGGTAAGTCCCTGGTGTTCAGCATGTTCGTGCCCGCCACAGCCAAAAATCCGGTCAACTTGCCGGGTAAACCCGAGGGCGCCAAGTGGGCGGACCCGGCTGTGTTTATAGATGATGTGTACTACCGCGCCGACGGCGCCGGTTACAGCAAGGCGGGCTACAACCACCTGTTTAGCATTCCCGCCGACGGTGGTAATGCCTCTCAGTTAAGCTCGGGGGATTTTGACCACGGGGGTGCCCTCAGCTTTAGCGAGGATGGCAACACCTTGTATTTTTCCGCCAACCGCCACCACGAACACGACCTGAAGCCCATTAACACGGAAATCTACAGCCTTGATTTAAAGAGCAAGGAGATCAACGCAATAACCGACCGTAATGGCCCGGATAGAAGCCCCAGTGTGTCTCCCAGCGGTCGCTATCTTGCCTACGTGGGTTACGACGATAAGGGCACCAACTACGAAAACGCCCAGCTCTATATTCGCGATTTAAGCAACGCCGATACCCAAAGCCTCACCGCCGATCTCGACCGCTCGGTAGAGCAGATCCAATGGGCGGACAATGGTCGCGGCCTGTACTTCAGCTATGACGATCAGGGCCAAACCACCCTGGCCTATCAGCCATTGCGCGGCAAACGTAAGGTGATCACAGAGCAAATTGGCAGTGTCTCCTTTGGCCGCCCCTACTCCGGCGGCGACTTTGACGTCAGCGCCAGCGGTGATGTGGCCTTTACCCTGGCCGACACCCAACGCCCTGCGGATGTGGCCGTTAATAAGCGCGGCAATACCCGCCGCCTGACACATTTAAACGAGGATGCCTTGGGCGCTAAAACCCTGGGTAAGGTAGAAGAGCTGTGGGTAAAATCCAAACACGATGGTCTGGGCATTCAGGGCTGGGTGGTCTACCCGCCGGAATTTGATGCCGAAAAGCGCTACCCGCTTATTTTGGAAATCCACGGCGGCCCGGTGGCCAACTATGGCCCGCATTTTAGCGCCGAAGCCCAGCTCTTTGCCGCCAAAGGCAATGTGGTGCTGTATATGAACCCACGAGGCAGCGACTCCTACGGTAAGCAATTTGCGCAAACCATACACCACAACTACCCCAGCAATGATTTCGACGACCTGATGACAGGAGTGGATGCCCTGATAGACAAGGGCTTTATCGACACAGATAAACTCTTCGTCACCGGCGGCTCCGGCGGTGGGGTGTTAACGGCCTGGACCGTGGGCCATACCGATCGCTTCGCCGCGGCAGTGGTTGCCAAGCCGGTGATCAACTGGTTTAGCTTTGTACTCACCGCTGACTTCTATCCCTTCTTTACCGATTATTGGTTCCCGGGAAAACCTTGGGATCATATGCAGCATTATATGGAGCGTTCACCCATCAGCTATGTGGGTAAGGTAAAAACCCCGACCATGCTGCTTACCGGCGAAGCCGACTACCGCACGCCGATATCGGAAACCGAGCAGTTTTATCAGGCCCTTAAGCTGCAAGGGGTGGACACCGCCATGGTGCGTATTCCCGATGCCTCTCACGGCATCACCGCGCGGCCGTCTAACCTGATGGCCAAGGTTGCCTATATCCTGTGGTGGTTCGAAAAGCATGGCGAGAAAGACGCCGAATAATCTGACATCGGCATAAAAAAAGCGTGGCTCACCAAAGTGACCACGCTTTTTTTAACATTATCGGCTGTGTGGAGTTAGTAAAAATATGATCTGAAATGCCCTCCGATAAACACTTCAATCAATTAAGTCATTACCTGCCAGCAGGGCGTCTATTTCGAGACTGATTACTTCTTCTGCCTTGACCTTCACCCTGACCTTGTCCCTTCCCTTGGCCTTGCCCCTTCCCTGCGCCACTTTGCTTACGCTGGTTATTCGAGTTGGCAGGACGACGACGCGCTTTGTTAGCGTGGTGGGAATGACCACGTCTATCGGTTTGTTCTTTGCTTTTGGCCGGCGCATTTTGTGCGTTACTTTCTGAAGCCTGAGCTTGACCGTCAACACTCACTTTAGGTTTTTTCGGCTTCTTCGGTTTCTTTGGCTTAAGCGGTTTGAGGGTACTTTCAGGCAACTCATTCGTTGGCTCAAATCCGGCAATCACTTTTCTTGGTAACAATTGCTGAATTAGGTTTTCGATGTCGTTTAGATCTTTCGCATCATCGGCAATCACAAAAGAAATCGCTAAGCCGGAAGCCCCAGCTCGGCCTGTTCGACCGATACGGTGCACATAGTCTTCTGCAATATTGGGAAGATCGTAGTTAATCACACAGGGCAATTGATCTATATCTATGCCGCGCGCGGCGATATCCGTGGCAACGAGTGCTTGTATGCTGCCGTCTTTAAACCCAGCCAAGGCTTTGGTTCGGGTGCCCTGGCTCTTATTGCCGTGAATTGCCGTCGATGGGATGCCACGGGTTTCTAAATTACGGGCGATACGGTTGGCACCGTGCTTGGTGCGGCTAAATATCAGCACCTGCTGCCAATCATTTTCTTTGATCAGATGGCTCAGCAAGGCCGTTTTACGGGATTTATCAACCGGATACACCCACTGCTCAACGGTTTTCGCCGTCGTGTTAGGCGGTACGACTGAAATCTCGAGCGGATCCGTCACTATGGTCTTGGCCAAATCACGAATTTCATCGGAAAAGGTCGCCGAGTAGAGTAAGTTCTGACGCTTTGCCGGTAATAATTTAATTATTTTACGAATATCGTGAATAAAGCCCATGTCCAACATGCGGTCGGCTTCATCCAGCACCAGCATCTCAAGTTGATTAAACTTGATGGCGTTCTGCTGATACAAATCGAGTAATCGTCCTGGTGTAGCAACCAAGATATCTGCGCCGCGGCGCAACTGCATCATCTGTGGGTTAATCTTCACACCACCGAAGACCACGGAATAACTCAGTGCTAATTGCTGACCATAGGTTGCAACACTCTCGCCGACTTGCGCCGCGAGCTCTCTGGTGGGTGTTAGCACCAGGGCGCGAACATTATTATTTTGCGCACGCTGACCTTTACTGAGTATTTCCAGCATGGGTAAGGTGAATCCAGCCGTTTTACCCGTGCCGGTTTGCGCTGCCGCCATCACATCTTTACCGGATAATACCGCGGGTATGCCTTTGGCCTGGATAGGCGATGGGTGCTTATAGCCCTGCTGTTCGACCGCTTGTAATAGCTTCGGCTGCAGGCCTAGGTCGCTGAACTGGATATTATCGTCGGATTGAATAGAAGTGGTCACTGGCGCTGATTGTTTGTTGGTCATATAAACTCGGTATGGGTGGCAAAATACGGCTGACGGTTATTTCACCAGAAAAGGTTTCAGATGCGAAGATTAAAGGACTCTGGCCACAATTACAAAGATAACCCGCACTTTTTCACTTATTTCACACCCAATAGGCACTATTGCTGCCAAATTCAATGTGCACACCCTTCTAAACTGATGGCCAAAATTAGCTTTTTTTATACAGTAAATGAGCGCGAACGGCTTGGCGTATTTGATTATGCAGCTCGAACACTCGCTCCATATCATTGAGATTAAGGGAAATGTTTTCCAGCATCACAAGACTCAGGCTAAATTCCGGATAGTGAAGTGACATAGACATATACCCGGGTAAATACCCGGTATGGCTGTATTCTCTAAGGCCGTCGTCACTGTTGAGCCTAAGGCCATAGCCATAGCTCATGTTCGGCCAGAAAAAATCCATCTTGGTATGAGCGCGCGTCATCAGTTCATAGCTCTTAGGGCTGAGCAATTCGCCGGAATGTAATTTATGCGCAAACGAGGCAAAAGTCGGTGCCGAGGCTATCAAGCCTCCACCCGGGAGTAATGACTCGTCGATATCTATGTTCGCGGCAATCAGGGTATCGGCTTCATCGAAGCCAACGGCAAGTGTCGTCAGGTTGCGACGAATATGCTCAATACTCCCTGTTTGGGCGTACAGCGCATTAAGCTGATTGTCCTTGGCGAATTGCGCCACCTGCTCAGCGAATGCTTGCTTGTTTACCTTTTCAAGTAGTTGACCTAAAAGGGCATAACCATGGTTGGAATATTGAAACTGGCTCCCGGGCGCAAAGCGATTGGCTTTACCCAAAGCATCAACGCCTGATGTGTGGCTGAGCAGATGATGCAGGGTAATTCGCTCATCGTATCTGTGCTGCTCAACAGCATTTTGCTTAGCGCCGTCGTTGGTTTCAGCCGCAAAAAGATAACTATTGAGTGAGCGCGTTAAATCCAGCTTACCGGCATCAACCGCCCGCAATACTAAGGTGGCGGTGATTTGTTTAGAAAGGGACGCCACAACGAAACTGGAATTTTGGTCAATCCCCTCGCCTTTTTGCAGTGCTAATTGCGCCTTGCCATCTTCAAGCAAAATCACGCTGCCGCTAAATGGCTGTGATGCATCATCAATCAGCGCTTTGATGGCGGCACTTAGGGCCCTTAGATCTTGTGACTTCATTTGAGACTTCACACTCGCCTGGGCGGGCTGTAAAGGGGCTTTACTGTGTGTTGTGTCGGCCAGGCTATAGCCGCTAGGGCTAAGCAAAAACAAAGTGCTGCTCAGAAGTGTGGTGGTAATACGAAGACCCATACCTTGTCCTTAACCCAATTAGCGATAATGATGTAACCTAGTCAGGCTGATATCTTGTTTCAACCTTATGTTCATACCATGCATCCTGAATCTAGCCATTTGAATTGTAAAGGCATTTTAAATCGAAAGTAACTGTGCGCAAACGAAAAGAGCGACATCGGGCGTGCAAATAGGAAGCTGTGTTGCGATAAAAATCCAAGCTGGCAAAAGTGCGTATGCTTTGTTATCAATATAGGTAATAAAAGAGTGAAGATGCCCCAAGACAAGAGCAGGTCACTTCAATATGTGATTCACAGCAACGGCAAAGAGCGAACGCGAGCCCAGTCACTCACAGACGCTAAATAAAAGGAAGAATCTATGACGAATATAACGACAAAAGTTTTTGCTGTGTCGCTGCTTATGGCATCAACTTATGGGCAAACCGAGGACGCCGATAAGACCCTAAGGTTGGATAATACGCCATTTAAAAACAGCGAAATCTATTGCGATAACGACAAGGAATTGCACCCGTTTCAAAACGAGTTTGAACTCTTAGATTATTACTCAATGAGCTCGGACGAGGGCGAGCGCCAGGTTATCGTTACCGTAGAAAACAGCTCAAGCGGCGGCCGCTCTCTTAATCACACGCATTTTGTGGCCATTCTTGGTAACTGCGAGCATATCAACCCGATGAAGTTCGAACGCAAGTTTAACGGCAAAGAAATTGTCACCCTGACGCTCAACTTCGGCTTTAGTAAGTTTCCGATTTTAAAGGTAAGTAATTAGCCTAGCTCTGACCGCATGTGAAATTCTCAAGATGGGATGACGGGTTATGTCGGCACAAGAGACCATCTATGTGCTAAACTAGGGGGCCTGCCCCTCTCAGACTTGGGGTTAGTAATGTATTTATCAGGTTTTAACGCAGCCTTTTCACTAATAGGAATAGGCTGCTTTTTTTGGTAATGACCTTTCTATAACAAGAAGAAGAGTCTACATAGATTGCTGATGCTTATCATTCCACGCATCATCACAATCTACATAAGCACCGGGCTCTTTTGGCGAAGGTACCAAATAAATAAACCTTCCTGCCTCGGGTGATTGTACTTTGCTTGATATCTCCCAATCCGCTATCTGTGATTCTAGCGCGGCTTGCATCTCCTTACTCACGTCTCTACATGTACTAAGTAATTGGGCAGAGCCATCACTATTTATCAATACCTCGGTCTTCAATTGACGATACGATATTTGTTTGAACAGTTCAGATTCCATCCCCATCGACAAATCTTCAATATTCCATGTGGCCAAAAACTCAGGAAAACTCATGATTGGCAGTTGCTCAGAGCTTGGCTGCATGGACTTGTCATTACCTTTGGCGCTCAGCGAATCAATTTCTGAACTCTGCTCACCAGCAAGTCGGATAATTTGATGATAAGTGAGACCATCAATCGCGGAGATGGGTGAGTCACCTTTATTCGAGCCACCCTTTTTTAACTCCAACCGAGAATAGCTTTTCACAAAGTGTTCTTTCTCGGCGTCAGTTAATACCGTGAAAATCCTTTCAAGTGATTGCTTTTTAACTACAGAGTCACTTGCAACTATGGGTGTTGAAAGTCGACTTTTTCTGAACGAGGCCATATTTTCTGACTCGGAAGTTAATACCGCATCACATTCATAAACGAAATCCGGATTGGGTGACAAGGCAAAGGATAATGAAACCTTCATACGTTCAGGAACGCGATCTGTGTTTGTTTCAGTCGGACTATAGCGCCACTGTTCCAGCGCTTTTATTGCCGCTTTGTCGAACGTTCCTTTAGGTAAGCTTTTTAGCACTTCCAGATAAGTGGGCACACCGTCACTGTTGACGAAAAACTGCACGTTCACACAACCTTCCTGTGAACTCTTTGCAGCTTCAATGGGGTATCTTGGCTCTACTCGTTGTTCAAGTTCCCATTGGTTCGCTAACAACCAACTGCTGTTCATCGCACATGCCATGCAAAAGATGCTAGATAACTTTTTCATACTATTCCCTGTGATTAGTTTGATTTTTATACTTTGCCTAAGCTACCCGTTAATAGCGTTCCCGTCAATTTAACTACTTAACAAGTACTTAGCCCTATTTCCCGTAACCCAAAGTGCTTTTTCTCACTTTTTTGCCACCAACCCCAGTTGTGCCAGCACCCGCTTGGCGTTGTCTGCACAGTCCATGTCCTCGGGTTTGGATTCGATTTCAGAAAGGATATGCATTAACTGCTTTTTATTTTCGGCCAAAGTTACCTGTAAGGCCTCTATGTCCGCTAGTTTTTGCCTAATTGCCCCAAGCAAGGAGTCGTGTTGCCAGTTTTCCAAATCAGCGGGCAGCAACTGACGCAGCTCGTCCAGGCTAAAGCCGGCCTTTTGGCCATCAACAATCAGCTTGAGCACCACTTCCGCTTCGGGAGGATAGCTGCGATACCCATTGGCCTTACGCTCAACCAACTGCAACAGGCCGATGTCCTCCTAAAAGCGAATTTTGGATGCGGCCAAGCCAGTGCGTTTTGCAAGCTCACCTATTTTCATAACTGGCCCAAAAAGTTTGCAAGCACTTACATTCAAATCTATTCATTAGCACCTTATAGCGCATTGCGCCCTCCTCACACTCGTCCTATACACAGTATATCGTACACTGCTATTTGCTGTGCTTACGTCTGTAAACTCATCAAAGTTTTAGCTCGAGCTGTAGTTGGTGAACCAAGCCCTTTCACGGATGCTGGAGAGGTTTGAATGGCGGTTTTGTGCCAGAAGCGGACGGTGGTGACAAACAGCAAAACGGCACAAAATGTAGACTAAACTCGCGTGAAGCAAGAGACTACATTTTTGTGTCCGAATCTGCGCCTTGTTAGTTTTCGGAGCCAAAATCCCTACTAACAAATCTTGCTTCCTTGATTTCTTCTGAAGCTACAATAGCGTCCATTTGCTCAATTTCAAAATAGTGTATGTACGAAACAAAATCTTCTTCGTATTTCGCATGAACTTGGAGATAGTAAGTATGACCGTTCTTGAATGTAAACTTCTCGTCCTTGAAGCTCCTTTCAACGCTAACTTGATATTCACCTTCTGGAAGATACACATACATGTAACCTCCATTTGTCAGTGGTTCTGTAATTTGGTTGTTGAATGCTATTCGAGGAGACTTCCCGCTTCCTTGAAATCTTGCTTCTCGATAAATATATATCAAGGCTTCATTCGATTCAGGCTTTAAAGCTTGACTAAACTTGGGACCTGTAGCACATCCACTAACTAGTAAGGTCGTAAAAATAATTACATAGATATACTTCAAAACTTTGCCTCTCCTTATTGGTCTATACTTAACGTCCTAATCAGCCGAGCCATTGTTTGGCGTCGGTCGCTTTTGATTGTTATGTAACCGCGAAAAATATTCTACAATTTCTTTGACCGCACTGATTTTGAAACAGTAAAGTGGCTCCCAACGGAAGTTGAATGGAAACCACCACCAATTCATAGAACCTGTATAGAATATTGTTTCTTGCTTTCTAAAATTGAACCTGCATCCCTTAAACAGTGAACCAAATTTTAAACATTTAGGTTTTTTACCTTCTTTAAGAGCTTCACTGGCTTGTAAAATAGAGTCCATATTTACTTCAAGAGTAAGGTGTCCAAAACTAAAGCCTACTTTACCTATTTTTACAGAAGTAGGAGAAGAGTTGTCGATATGCTCGATTTCTATATCATCTAGGATGAACTTCATACTTACTCATTTGGTTACATAACGCCCGCAACACACGCGAGCAACTTGTTGCGAGTCGAGGGCTGAAAGCCCGCTGTGATTGCGTTTGTTAGCTGCCAACTTCAAGCTCAATTAAGCACTCTTGTGGTTACTATTTGCTTGTGATTTTAGTGATTGAATCCAAGCAGCTATAAAAAAGCCAATCATAAGCTCGGTACTGCCAATAATACTTACACGAGTCTCAACAAACGCAAGTGTTATAAAACCTAACATAATGCCAACCGCAAGGCTTATTAACCATGCGAAAAAAGGGAAGAACTTAATTTTACGAATTTTACTTAGAACATAGTTGGAAAAACCAGCACCTAATAAAATTCCAAACGTTACAGAGACAAAGCACGTCAAAAAATAATTTAAACCCAGTTCTTTGGTGTCGCTGATCAAGCCAGTTGAAATAAAAAATGCTAATGGCATAACTAATACCATTATAAAAATTTCAGATTTTAAGTTTATGGATTTCATATAAATAATGATCCCCTAAATGTACGAAGAAATTAATTTAATCGAGAAGCTAACAATTTAATATCGAGCGATTGGGTCGTTTTTCTGCCGCAATCTGTCTCGTTTTTGTCCTATGACCATTGATAGCAAATTTAGAAAGTACTTACCAGCATTGAAGTTACGCTAAGTTGCTATAAACGTGGACACGACAAAAACGACCCATTGGGTCGTTTTCCTGACTATGGGAGAAACTCAAGGATTATGGATGTATAAACAGTAATTTCGGTGGAAGGATGAAAGACGATATGTCGCTCAAAACAGTCTCAGAGACAAAACCATATTCACCATAACTAACCTCTCCTTTCCCGGCGTCCCAGTTAATCTTTGCTCCCCCTCCATACCTTATTCATATTTACGTTTGACATTAAAGTTAACTTTAAGGTTAGAGTGATAGCCATATTCACACAATCGCGGAGCATCTTATGCAAACCATACTTGGAGCGAGTGGGCAAATTGGTACTGAACTGGCGAAGGCCTTATACCAAGAGCATACCCAGGCAATACGCCTTGTTAGCCGCAGTCCAAGCAAGATAAACCCGACGGATGAGCTGCTCAGTGCCGACTTATTAGACGCCCAGCAAACGCATGACGCGATTGCGGGCTCCAGCATAGTGTATTTCACTGCGGGGCTGCCCATCGACTCTGCTATTTGGGTGCAACAATGGCCGATTATGATGGCCAATGTCATCAAGGCCTGTGCGACTCACAGCGCTAAGCTGGTGTATTTCGACAACACCTATATGTATGAGCAAAACAATGTGCCACAAACGGAAGACGCGCCGTTTAAACCTTATGGAGCCAAAGGCCGCGTGCGGGCGCAGATCACCACCATGCTGTTAGAAGCGATGCAAAAAGGTGAAGTTAAGGCCATGATCTGTCGAGCGCCTGAGTTCTATGGGCCGGGGAAAACGCAAAGTATTACCAATGCGACCGTCTTAGATAAGTTACGCGCCAACCAGCAGGCCTTGGTATTCTTACGTGATGATACCTTGCGTACCCTAATTTACACGCCCGACGCCAGCCGTGCCATGGCGCTGTTAGGCAACACCGAGGATGCGTATGGCCAAACCTGGCACCTGCCCTGCGATGATACTCGCCTGACCTACAAAGAATTTATCGCCACCGCCGCGCGGGTGCTTGGCAAGCCATGCTGCTACAAGGTGCTAAGAGGCTTGCAACATAGCCTCGTCAGCCTGTTTAATAAACAGCTGAGGGAAACAAAAGAGCTGCTGCCGCGCTACACCACAGACAATATTTTTGTCTCAGACAAGTTTAAAGCCCGCTTCCCCGATTTTGCAGTGACTCCCTATGAGCAGGGCATTCGTACTACCTTGGTGCAAGGGTAAAGGTCTCCTTCTAGCTTGCTCCCACAAACAAGTCCGGATCATTAGACACCTGTTCAAACCAGGTGCGCAGACTGTCGATGGCGGCGCGGGTTTTGGCCGCCACCGCATCGCGGTGAGGGGTGACCGCGTACACGCTGTAATGGGGTAAATGCCACTGCGGGCATAGGCGCTTGAGCTTGCCTGCGGCGATTAGATGGCGCACCTCCGGCTCTGGCAGCATGCCATAACCTATGCCATCCAAGGTTAGCTGGATCACCGTCTGCATGTTATTGACCATCAATCTGGGCTCATCCAAAGAGCAGCTTTCCCCGCTGTGCTCATGGGTTAACGCCAGGGCCAAACGCTTAGAGTTGACATGGCCAATGAGGGTGTGCGCAGTCAGGGCTTGCGGGTTCTCTGAGCCTGTTTGCGCCAGCGGATGGGCACTGCTTACACAGGGGATCAGCTGCCAGTCGGCCAGGTGTCGGGCAATTAATGTTGAGTCGTGTAAAGGGCCTATACAGATAGCAAGATCAACCCCTGCAGCGATAATATCGAAGGGTTCATCGGTCAGAGTTAATTGCAGCTCAACTTTGGGAAAACGATCCGTGAGCTGCTTAATGGGCTGGCTCAACAGGCCGCCGCCAAAGCCAATGGGCGCAACAATTTTCAGCCGCCCCGAAGGCGTGTGCTGTAACTGCTCCAACTGCTGTTGTGCCAATTCGGCGGTGGCCAGTAATTGCACCGCCGAGGCGTAATAAATTTCCCCCGCCTCGGTCAGCGTCAGTTTACGGGTATTACGATTAAACAGGCTTAAACCTATGTCCTGCTCTAACTTGGTGATCTGCTGACTCACCGCCGAAGCCGTCATATTCAGCTGTGCCGCAGCGTGACTCATATTGCCCGCATCAACCGTTTTCACAAACACTTGCAAGGCGCGAGTTATTTTAGAATTCATAATGTTAAGCGTTACTTATATCAGCTTTAAGTAAAATCCAATTGCTCCTAAGATGGCGACATCATAACATTAAATGATAATGAATATCATTTCTTTTATTTGGACGTAAAAATTGCCACGTCGAACTGGAGTAAATACGTGACTAAACGCAGTAAGCTTTGGGATCTCAAAGCCTGGCATTGGATAAGCTCGGCGGTATGCCTTATCGGCATGTTGTTGTTCGCCATCACAGGTATCACCCTTAATCACGCCGGCAGCATTGAAAGCCAGGCGCAGGTAACGCAAGTCGAAGCCCAGGTACCCGATGCGATACTAACCCAGCTTGTAAATACCAATCAGCGCGAGCAACTGCCACAAAGTTTTGCCACCTGGTATACGCGGCAAACCAAGCAAAGGTTAGCCGCCAATGCGCAAATACAGTGGAGCGACTTTGAGCTCTACGTCGCCATGCCGAATGCGGGCAGTGACCGCTGGTTTACCGTAGCTTTGGACACCGGAGAGTTTTACCAGGAAGCGACACATCGTGGCCTGGTCGCTTATTTCAACGACCTGCATAAGGGCCGCAACACCGGTATCTGGTGGAGTCTGTTTCTCGATCTCTTCTCCATTGCCTGTATCGTCTTTTCACTCACCGGATTGCTGCTGCTTAAACGCTATGCCAAGGGCCGCAAGTCAACCTGGCCCCTGGTACTGGCGGGGCTTGGCATTCCCGCTTTGGTACTGGCCATACCCGCGCACGCGGCGCAAAAAAGCCAGCTAGAGGTGGAGATCCCCAGACTGACGGTGGCCGAGTATCACCCGCCCTATGTCGCCATTTGGCTGGCCGACGAGCAAGGCAAGGCGGTGATAAACCTGGCGCATTGGTACGACACCAAAATGGCCGACCGCGAAGGCGAGAAATGGCTTAAAGATTTACGCCTATGGTGGCGTCGCAGCGGCCGCAGCCTAAGCCTACCGGTAGATGGTGTAACCGGCGCCACTCGCCGACCGGGCACGGTAACACTGGATTTAAGCCCTTTTATGACGGATATAAAAGCCCTGCCGAATGGCAATTACAGCCTGAATATTGAAGCGGCCCGTGAACTGGGTGGTCGTGAATTAGTGCAAATACCCATCGCCCTGCCCAGCGACGAATCAATCACTCTCACCGAGCAAGGAAAGCACGAGCTCGGCACTATTACCCTAACCATGGAGCCCAAGCTGTGAAGCTAGTTAAATTATCATCCCTTATTATCTGCGCCAGCCTAAGTGCCAGCGTTTTATTCGGAAACAACGCCCACGCCCACCGCGCCTGGCTAAAACCCAACACCACAGTAGTATCCGGCGATGAGGCCTGGATCACCTTCGATGCGGCCATAGCCAATGGTATTTTCAATCCGGATCATCATGCCTATCCACTGCAACGCCTCTTGGCCGTGGGACCCGATGGCAAATCGGTGGCCCTGCAAAACAGCGCCAAACTGCGCTATCGCAGCGTGTTTGACCTGCACCTGACCAACGCCGGTACCTATCGGGTATTTAATGCCAGCCGCTCCCTCATGGCGCGCTGGGTCGACGCTCAAGGGCAAGAGCAAAGGTGGCCTGGACGCGGAAAAACAGGCACGGTGGAGCAATTCGCCGAGCAGGTACCCAAAAATGCGAAGGAGCTTCAGGTCAGTGAGGTAGCGCGCCGCATGGAAACCTTTGTCACCTTAGGAGCACCGAATACACTGGCCCTTGAGCCTACGGGGCAAGGTCTGGAACTCAACGCCCTCACCCACCCCAACGATTTATACGTGGGAGAAGCGGCTGACATGCAGTTTCTAATGGATGGCGAAGCCGCACCGGGCACGACCATAACCCTGGTACGTCAGGATGAGCGCTATCGCGATCAACAGGTGGCTACCGAACTCAGCACCGACCAAAACGGTAAATTCACCCTGGAGTTTAGCGAGCCGGGCATGTATTGGCTCGAAGCCGAATATGAGGACAATCAAGGCAAGGCACCGGCGACCATGCGCCGCGGCAGCTATGTGGTGGTATTCGAGGTGCTTCCCCTTTAAGCAGCAATAACTGGCTATGTAAACGGGCTTTACAGCGTTCCTGAGAGCCCTTTTTTTATTTTCCTTTCAAGAAGCTAGCCTTAGCACATAGATTTAAGCAGTAAACAATATTTACTTAGCATGCTAACTAAATTAAACTAATTAGCACGCTAACTAATTTGGAATTGTTGCTCATGTCCGATACCCCTTTTCATGAAACCCTGGATTTAAGCCTGTGTGGGCAACTGGGTCGCGTTCACCGTATCTGCCGGCAGGCGATCACGGTGGCGGTGGAGCCCTTGGGTTTTACCCAGCCAAGGTGGACGGCCATGATGTATATCCAGCACCTAGGTGAGGGCTGTACTCAGCATGAGTTAGCGACTAATTTGGGGCTCGAAATGCCAAGCCTGACGCGCACCCTTAAGCAGTTGGAGCAAAGTGAGATTATCGAACGCCGAGTCGATAGTCAGGATAAACGTTGTCGACGCCTGTATTTTACCGAGCAAGGACACCAGCAAATGGTGCTGTTGCGCGCCCGTATTGCCGAGATTAAAACTCAGCTCTATAGGAACCTCAGCGACGAGCAACTCAACGGCCTTGCCCAAGGCCTGATCCAACTTGAAGAAAATGCCCTTAATTTAATACAGGAGGAGCAGTTGTGAGCCAGCCCCGCACCCCAGATCAACAATTTGCCCGATACGTAAAAATCGCCATCGGCTTTTTTATCCTGTGTTTTGGCTATTTTATCGTCGCCGACCTTTATATGCCGATGACTCCCCAAGCGCGGGTGTACCATCAGGTAACCCAGATCACACCCCAAGTAAACGGCGATATTGTGGCGGTGGAAGTAAGTAATAACGAGCCGGTAAAAGCCGGCCAGTTGTTGATGCGCATTAATCCCCGCCCTTACGAGTTAGCAGTGCAGCAGGCCGAGTTAGCTCTGGCACAGGTACAATTGCAAAACCAGCAGCTCGATGCCGACATCAGCGCCCTAAACGCAGATTTAAGCGCCGCTAAGGCCAGGCTCAATGAACAGCAACGCTTACACAAGCGCAGCGCCGCTCTGCTCGCAAGCAAGGCGATTTCCGAGCAGCAAAGCGATGAAATTACCGCCGGCCTGGCCACCGCCAAGGCCCAGGTCAGTGCCATTAAAGCGAAAATCCAGGCTGCCAAAATCAAGCGTGGCGACCACGGCGACAACAATGTTGCCTTGCAACAGGCCAAAAATGCTCTGGCCCAGGCCCAATTGAACCTAAGCTATACCCAGGTACTAGCGCCCCATGATGGCGTGATCAGCAACCTGCAGGTGACCACAGGCACCTATGCCAAGGCTGGCATGGCCATGACAGGCCTGGTTGCCAACAGCCTGGATCTGGCCGCCGATTTTCGCGAAAAGTCGCTCTACCATGTGCGTGTTGGCAAGACCGCCCTGGTGAGCTTCGACGCCCTGCCCGGTCAGGTTTTTAGCGCCCATGTCAGCGAATTTGCCGCCGGCTCCAGCGATGGTCAGCTTAATGCTAACGGCGCCTTAGCTCAGGTAGAAACGTCAAATCGCTGGGTACGCGACGCACAGCGCCAGCGCATCCATTTGCAACTTGAGCCGCAATCGAGCGCTAAATTAACCTACTTACCAAGCGGCTCCCGCGCTACGGTGCAGATTATTCCCGACGGCGGTATTCGTGCCGCCCTCGCCAAGGTGCAAATTAAATTCGTCAGCCTGATGCACTACATCTATTGATGGATGAGGTGGAATTATGACGCTTACTGCCAACGATGTTCGACAAATGCTGCGTATCGCCAGTGGTGCGACCCTGGGTTTTACACTGAGTAAGCTGTTCAACTGGCCTATGGGCATCTTTTTTACCGTTTACCCCATGCTGCTGCTGGGAATGGTACCTGTAATCAACGCCCATATTGCCCGCCAGTTTGTCGCCAGCGCGCTCTTTTGTGCCTTTGCAGTTCTTATGGTGCAAGGTCTGCTGGGGTTTCACCCTGTGCTCATGTCGCTGGCGGCATTTTTGGTCTTTGCCTTTTTGTTTTACCAGATGAGTCGTGGCGTGAATTTCTTATTCGGCGCGCTCAGCGTGGTGGGGTTGTCGATTCAGTGGCATTTCGCCAGTTATAGCCCTGCGGGCATGGACCTGTATGAGCTTATTTTTAGCAATGTCTTGGCCGTAAGTGTCAGTTTGGGCAGCGCCTATTTGATGCACTGGTTGTTCCCGGACGTAGCGCCACGCACCCTGCCTCAGCGTCCAGCGAAAGACAATGCCAGCGTACGCCATGAAGTGCTTTTGTGTGCCAGCGTCACCACAATGTCTTTTATTACTTTTCAGGTTTTGGACTTACAAGACTCGGTATCGGCTCAGGCCGCCTCTATCCTGATCCTCCTGCCGCTGTGTTGGAAGGCGGCGGGCATGGCGGGCTGGCAGCGTATCATTGGCACCTTGATAGGCTGTAACCTGGCATTAGGGGCGCAAATTCTGCTGTTTAACTACAGCCAGATTCTATTGTTTCCGATCTTGGTGCTATGGATCTTAACCTTTGTGTTCAGTCGCTACCATGTGCTTGGCGGTGGACTGCCGGGTATTGGCTTTGGTGTGATCACCACCTTCGGTATTTTGTTCGGCCAATCTTTGGCACCGGATCAGGATTTAATCTACAGCGCCCTGTATCGCTTTAGCTCGGTCTGCGTGGCCATAGCCGTCAGCCTATGCCTGGTCTATTTAATACATCATTTTCTCAACCGCTTTAGTGCGACGCGCCATCATACTTATTTTTAAGGTTATTTTAGGAATTCGAGGTTACAATTACGCTAAAACAGGGACAACAAGGATGATGATGCACAGGGTCTCTTTAAAACAGGAACAGAAATCTTGGTGGGTATACGCTATTGCTGCAGTGGCCGTATGCGCTTTGATTGGAAGCTTTATCAGTGGGAGTAATCTGCTGTTCGCTCTAGCCATGCTCGCCAACTTGGCGCTAATTTTGCGCCTCAATTTTTCTTCACCTCAGATAAATGCCACTAACCCTTTGGCAAAAATAAAAGTTGAAGGGCAGCTTCTCAAAGTGGGTAAGGTCGCTTTGCCAATTTATGAAGTGCATAAGGTGGTGATTGAGCGCTGCGATGATAAGGGACTGTTCAAGCTTGCCTACAATAGTGGCGGCCAGGTGCAGCTGGTGTTCGACGGCAGTTATTTGGACGACTTAAAAGCCTATATTCAACAAAACATGCCGCACGTTGAGATTGTGACTTAAGGCCGGTGAGGGCCTTAGATCTTTGGCAGTTTCCTTAATTCCTTGGTGCGCCCACGCTGCACTTTTTGGTCGACCCGCTTGCGCTGAGAGCTGCGGGTAGGCTTGGTAGCATGGCGCTTTTTTTCCACCTTGGTAGCGGCCAAAATAAGCTCCTTTAAGCGCTGCAAGGCTTCTTCGCGGTTTTGCTCCTGGGTGCGGTGACTTTGCGACTTGATCACTATGACGCCGTCCTTGGTGATACGGCTGTCGCGATACGCCAAGAGCCGCTCTTTATAGAAGTCAGGTAGTTTTGAGCGCTTGATATCGAAACGCAAATGAATGGCTGTCGCCACCTTATTGACGTTCTGGCCTCCGGCTCCTTGTGAGCGGATCGCACTGAGTTCGACTTCCCATTCATCTATGGTTACGGAGTTGGAAATTTGTAGCATTACTTGTTCAATTAGCTGTTCATCTTAGCTTAAAGGCTCTAGCCTATTATCATCGCCTTTAGAGTCTATCATAGAGTCAATGTGACCCAGTCAATGTGACCCAATCAGTGTAATCCAAATAGGCTTCCACTCTAAAATGGTGACGAGCGCGACGCAAATCAAGATTTATTAATGGAGATAACAATGAAAAAGATATTTATCGCACTTACCCTGGCCGCATCTGCGGCGCTTAGCTCGGCTCAGGCATGGGCACTGGAGCTTACCACTGCGGACGTAGAAAAATTTCTTAAAGCCGCTCCCACGGTGACCGATTGGGCGGATTACCAGGGCGGTATTGACGCTGGTGCCCTGCTTGGCGCCCAACAGGAACAAGAAGGCGATGCGAGCACAACGAATAATGCCATGATGAACAGCGCTATCACCATGTTAAAAGACAACGGCATGTATCAGGAGTTTGCCACCATGCTAAGCGCTTATGGCTTTACTCCAGAGCAGCTTATCAGCGTGGGCAGTGAGATCAGCAGCGCCTACCTGGCCAATATGAAAGGCAGCCTTTCTGCCGAAAACCAGCAGCGTGTAGACCAGGTAATGGGTGGTCTGCAAAGCCTCTCCGGCAGCAAGAGCAGCGACAGCAATTCGCTCCTAGGCGCCCTGGGCAAGGCCAATGAGGCGAGCAAGGAAGAGATTAGCGACAACAACCTCGCTATTGTCAGCGAATATATGCCACAGCTGCAGCAGCTGTTTAGCGCCTACGTACAATAGTACCCGCAAAAAAAGGCGTAGGCGCCTGTCTACGCCCTATTTTCAGCACCCTTTTAAACAAAACTCCCTCCCCTCTTCGCAGTCTCCGTCTTCCGCGTCATAATAGCGCCATGACAATGGTAATAATAACTCCTTATGACCTATCTTCTCGCCACCACCTTGCTGTGGGCATTTTCATTTAGCCTGATTGGCGTGTATCTGGCCGGTCAGGTTGATCCCTGGTTTTCCGTGCTGACACGTATCGCCCTGGCGACCTTGGTATTTCTACCCTTTTTACGCCTGCCTCAACTGACACTTGCTATGACGTGCAAGCTGATGGCCATAGGTGCGGTGCAATTAGGCCTGATGTACGCGTTTTACTATCACTCCTTTTTGTACTTAACCGTGCCGGAAGTGCTGCTATTTACTGTAATGACGCCCCTGTATGTCACCTTGCTCAACGATGCCTTGGACGGACGTTTTAACCCAGGCTTTTTTATGGCAGCGCTGCTGGCCATAGTCGGCGCCGTGGCTATTCGCTTCGATGGCATTAATCAGGGCTTTGTCCTTGGTTTTGCCATAGTCCAGGCGGCAAACCTGTGTTTTGCCAGCGGTCAGGTGCTGTATAAACGCCTTATGGCTCAAAACCCAGGCCTGGCTCAGCATCAAATATTTGCCTGTTTTTATATTGGCGCTTTGGTGGTGGCCTTAAGCTGTTATGCCCTGTTTGGCGATACCACAGCGCTGCCGCAAACGACGACGCAATGGACGGTTTTGGTTTATCTCGGTTTGGTCGCCTCCGGGCTCGGGTATTTTGCCTGGAATAAGGGCGCGACCCTGGTCAATGTCGGTACCCTAGCGGTGATGAACAACCTGCTTATCCCAGCGGGGATCCTGGTAAATGTATTGATATGGAACCGCGACGCCGATATCTGGCGCCTCACCTTAGGCGGCGGCATCATTATGGCGGCGCTGGTACTTAACGAAAAGTACTTCAACAAGCAAAGCTGAATTTGGCAAGGGGGTTTACCCCCCCTTTTTATTGGCCGCTCACACCCTAATGCTGGGGTAAGGCCTCAAAACGCGCCACTACCCGGCGCTGAATTGAGGCCAGGAGCACGATTAACACGGCGCCGATCAAAACCGGCGACAACAAATACATCCAGCCTTGTTGCGCCAGCATGATCAGCACGGGATTAGCACCGGCAGGAGGATGGGTAGTATCGCTCACCAACATCAAGCTCACCGCCAGTCCCGTCGCTATGGCCATGCTTAGGGGCGTGATAGGCGCATACAAACTAAATACCACGCCAATAAATGCGGTGACAAGATGCCCCAAAATAACATTTTTTGCCCGGGCTAATGGGCTATTAGGCACACCAAATACCAGCACTGTCGTGGCGCCAAAGGGCGCCATCAACCACAGCATTTGCGTGTTTAAACTATCCAAATAGGCCAATAGCCCGATTGCTATGGCCGCACCAAAGCCAGCGATAACGTGCTTTATCATTGTAGTCACTTCCTTTTCCCTTTAAGTAGACAGCTCGTTCTACTTTTTAAGGTAGACAATACGGTCTACCTGTGTCAAGCTATTTTCATTCGGCGCCAGATATCAGCGCCGCAAGCTGTAGGAACTGAATCATGCAAGACAAAAGGCAGGTGCTGATAGACACGGCGTTGACGCTTTTTTATCGCCACGGCATACGCGCCGTCGGCATTAATCAGGTATTAGCCGAATCCGGTGTAGCAAAAAAGACCCTCTATCATCACTTTAATAGTAAGGATGAGCTGATCCTTGCCACCCTAGACGTGCGCCATCACAATTTTATGCACTGGCTTAGCGGCGCCGTTCAAGGCCAGGAGCCAGAGCAGAAAATCGCCGCCCTATTCGACGCCTTAGCGCTATGGTTTAGCGGTGAAGTGCAGGCGTTAGGCGCCTACCGAGGCTGTTTTTTTATTAATAGCCAAGGCGAGTTTGATGCCAGCCATACCGAGATTTTGCGCCATTGCGCAGCGCATAAAGCCGAAGTGGAAGCCTTTATCGCGACGTTGCTTACCCCAGAGTTAGTAATCAAAGCCCCATTAATCGCCCTGCTCGTTGAAGGAGCCATAGTAAAAGCGACCTATGGCGAAGGCGAACGCATCGCTGCCAATGGCAAGCAAGCCGCACTAGGTTTGTTGCAACAAGCCTAGCCCTGGAGCGAATGCTAAAGATCTAGTGATTTAAGGAAACTATTGCGCCAGGACTGTAGCAACGCGGGTTTTCAGCTCCGGTAAGAGCTCTTGTTCAAACCAGGGGTTGCGCTTAAGCCAGATATTATTACGCGGGCTAGGATGGGGAAGCGCCAGCGTATCCGGCCATTGGCTACGCCAGTCCTGTACCGCAGCTGTGACGGTTTTATAGCGTTTTTGCAAATGATAACGCATGGCATACTGGCCTAACACCAGGGTCAGTTGCCGTTGTGGTAAGGCCTCAAGCACCTGCTCACGCCAGGTTGCAGCACATTCAGGACGCGGCGGCAGATCGCCTTGTTTACCTGTGCCAGGATAGCAAAATCCCATGGGCACAATGGCAAACTTGTGCGCATCGTAGAAGTCCTCCTCCGTTACCCCCAACCATTGTCTCAGCCGCACACCACTGGCATCGTCAAAAGGCCGTCCGGCATTGTGGGCATGGATCCCCGGCGCCTGTCCGGCGATCAGTATTTTTGCATCACAGTGAAGTTGCAACACGGGTTTGGGCGGCAAGGGCAGATACGCCTTGCACAAGGTGCAGGCGCGTATTTTATCGAGTAAATCCATGCGTAGGCTGATCAAAGGCTTTATTACAGCCTAGCTGATAGCGCGGGACAGCGACAAGCAAAATAGGCTGGCAATACAAGGTATTGTTATTATTGGGATCATAGTTTTACTAACTTGATGACCTAGTTAGTAAAATATTGATCTCAACACAGATCAGATTTTTACCAACTGATCAGGGGCAAAGCCGCTGATCGGCAGCTAAATAGATAGCAAAAATGGCTATAAAACCTGTTTTACGGGTAGTTGCCTGCGTATAACCCCCTTCGCTTATAGAAAGCGACAGCACCTCTTGGATCTCTTTAACCGAATTTATCTAAGCAACTGCCCTTATCCTGCTTATGCCCAGGGTGAAGATCAATATTTTACTAACTCAACAAGCCTCACTTGGTAAAATAATGATCTGTAAACCCCCTTTACAACTTTATACCGATCCCCTCTACTACTTACTGCGACACCAAAATCAGTTTTTCAACAGCAAAGCCTCGCGCAGCTAATTCTCTTTTGAAGTCTTCAACACGGGCCGGATCAACGTTTGGTGTTCTCGCCAAAAGCCAGGCATAGTCTGTGTTATAGCCGCTGATATAAGCGTATTGATATGCTTCCTGGTCGAGCTTAAATACCACATACGAGGAATAGAAGGGACCAAAAAACGATACCTTTAAGTGCCCAACATCGCTCGCATCGACAAATTTAGCCTTACCTTGGGCACTGGCCCACTGCCCCGTTTCGGCATTAAAACCCTTGTTTAAGACCTTTACCGAGCCATCGTCATTTATGCTATAGGTTGCGGTGACCTTTGACAGTCCTTCTTCAAAGGAATGCGGCATTCTGGCAATTTCATACCAGGTTCCGCTATAGCGGGAAAGCTCAAATGGAGTCACTGGCGTTACCTGCTCAGGCATGGAAGTACAGGCGCTCAGTAACAGGGTTAGTAAAATAATGATCTTATTAGTTATGGTGATTTTCATTGTTTTTCCTTTGCTTATAAGTCTTAGTAATCACTTTAGATGAGTACGCAGTCATGGGTATAATTGGATCGCTATTTTACTAACAACAAGGCGAAAATAATGCCGCAGGCTATAGGATTTGGTGCCGCCGATGCTGCCATCCGCGTTTATGTGAAAAATCGCCCTCCTCTTGTTGAGTTTCAACAACTGCACACCGTGTTGCCTTTAGACAAAGAGGCCATAGAGAAGATCAATGCCGAAGCAGGCAACGGCTGGCGTAAGGTGTTTAATGTCTACGCCAAGTGGCTGTTTGCCTTGCACGGTGCGCAAGGGAGATTGGGGGAATTTCAAAGCTGGCAACAACTGCGGGATCAATTGCTGCTGCGCCAGCACAGCAATACGGCTTTGTTGTTCAGTACGCCCGAGTTTAATAGCCCTGCCCTGCATGTGATCGCCGGTCGCACCTATGCTCAGGAGCTGGCTACACAGCCCTCACTTGGTATAAATCTGATCTGGCTGGACAAAGAGTTTGCAGTGGATCAGGCAAACCGGGTTTTGGTCTGCCCTTATTTCGACTATCGCCAGCTTAGCAATGTAAAAATCGATAAGCTCTGCCAGTTGATCCGGGAGCTGGTTCCGGGTTACATCTAAATCAGGCTATTGGCAACGTATCGCATAGCCGGTAAAGCCCAGGGCCTTAAAGTAACACTGAGCAGTACCAAAGCCGGTCTGATCCAACAACTCAGCAAGGCGAATACGATCAAGCGGATAAAACTCATGTTCAAAGCTATGCCGGGTGCGCTTTACACCTATATCAGTCAGTCCCAATTGTTGGCAAACGACAAACTGAGCGTCTAGCTCGAAGGGCGTTTGCGGCTTCATTAAATCCGCCAACCACAGCCAGGCACTTGGCTTTAACCTTTGGCGTACGGCACTTAATAAGTCGGCCTTATCGCCATTGTCGGCGACAAAGTGCAGCACCAGCAAACACAAGGCCGCATCGAAGTTACCTTCGATTTCCGCCACACTACCACAATGGCACTGCACCCTGTCGCTGATCCCCGCCCGCTCGAAGCTCTTTTGCGCCAGGCTGAGCATATCGGCAGAAATATCCTGGACGACAAAACGCATCTTAGGTTTAGCCTTGGCTAGAGCCAGAATCTCAGAGCCGGTACCGACGCCGACCACAAGCACTTCAGCGTCCTCGCTAAGCGCCGCCTGGCACTGAGCCTGAGTCAACTGCTGTAATAGATCGTAGCCAGGCACCAAGCGATGAATTCGTTGGTCGTAGTGAGTGGCTTCGTCACCTAAAAAACTGGGCATAATGGTTCCTTAATTTGGCTCTTTTTAGCTTATAGCTCATTCACAGCGTATCTGCGAATATCCGCCTGGGCGTTTTACCACCTTGATTTGCGTGGCCACCCGCTCCGTGAGCTCAGCAACGTGGGAGATCACCCCCACCTTGCGCCCCTGCGCCTGCAGGTTGTCGAGCGCATCCATGGCAACGCTCAGGGTCTGAGCATCCAATGTGCCAAAGCCTTCATCAATAAACAAGGACTCTATTTTCACCTTGTTCGAAGATAAGGACGCGAGCCCCAGAGCCAGCGCCAGCGATACCAAAAAGGATTCGCCGCCGGAGAGAGTATTAACGCTGCGCTGCTCATCCGCCATATCCTGATCAATTATGGCAATATCCAGGGTATTAGGGATACGGGTAAGACGATAGCGTTTCGACAAGGAGTGCAGATGTTGGTTTGCATAGGCGAGCAAAATAGTCAGAGTCTGGCTTTGTACCAGATTACGCAAACGCTTACCCTGCGCATCACCCAGGGCGCTGTTAAGGGTGGCCCAGGTCTTCAGCTGGGCTTGTAACTGCTGCAGTTGCTCGGCCTGATCGGCCAGCTGGGCAAGATTCTGGCGGTGATTCTCAAGCTTGGCGGCGATCAGAGTCAGTGTTTGCTGAGTCTGCTCATAGTCATTATCAAGCGCCGCTTTGCGTGCCTCTATATCACTCTGTGCTTGCTCTGGACGCACTTGCTGATGCGCACTATGGCGCTGCTGCGTTTGTGTCAATTGCGCTTCAAGGCGCACCTGCTGTTGTTGCAACGTCTGCTGCTGAGCGAGCAGGGCATCAACCTCAGCACTATCGCGACTTAGTAAAACTCGGATCTGCTCGCGGCCAATTTCGTCTTCGGGAGCAAAATTGGCGCGGCACCAATGACTAAAGGCCATTTCCAGTTCGCTTAAGTCCTGCTGTAACTGAGAACAATTTTTTACCAAGTGCTCATATTCATTGCGTTCGCGCTCAAGCCTGCTTTGCGCCTGCTGCAATTCTTGCTGCGCCCCTTGCAGACCAGTAGCGCCTTGTTCGAGGGCCTGTTCAAGCTGAAGCAGTAATTGCTGGGGCTGCAATTGGGGAGCGAGCAGGGCATGACGACGAGTTAGTAAATTCCTGATCTCCTCGCCACTGTGTTGCTCTTGCCGCGTTAATTGCTGCAGTTGAGCGGTGCAGGCAGACAACTTGGTAAAAATCTGATCCAGCTCCAGTTTAGTATCACTAACCTGTTGTTCTAGTTGCGATATTTTAAGCTGTTCCTGATCATACTCTTGCAGCTGCAATTGCAACTGTGGCCAGCAGGAGGCGAGGTACGCTGGCTCATCACGCCACCAAGGCGCCTCGCAAAATACCGCTTTTAATTGCGCAATACTGTCCTGGCTGCGCTCCTGCTCAGCTTCAAGTTCATCACTAAGGCGTTGATACTGTAGCTGTAAGTGCTGGCTTTGCTGCTCACACAGGCGCTGTTGCTGCTGTTGTTGCTCGGCAAGCGTTCGCCCTTGCTGCAACGCAGATCGCAATTTTACTAACTCCTGTTCAAGTGCGGTGGCGCCCTGGTACTGATCATTCAAGCTTTGCAATTGGTCGCTAAAGTATCGCTCGGCCAACTTATCCAGCCCCTGCTCAGGGCAAAAGTGTGCCAACTGCGCACCTAACTGGTCTTGCTCTTGCTGGGCTTGAATAAGGCTTGCGGCTAGAGTGCTAAGCTCTTGCTCGGCTAATCGGGCCGAGGTTTGTAGCTCATGGCAGTGGGTTAAATACTGATCCACATTATCTTTAGCCAGCTTAAGCTGGGCGGCAAAGTCCGTCAGTAGGGCATCGAAGGGGCTGCTTTCGCCCGCTTCCACTGCAAAAGGATGGTCACAGGAGCCACACACCATGCAGGGTTCGCCGGCATTTAACTGAGTACGTAAAACACTGATCTTTTCACTGGCACGCAACTGCACCTGATTATAGGCCTGCTCAGCATTGGCTACCTCTTGCTGCAAGAGTGGCAGCTGGGTTTGACGCTCGTTCAACTGCTGCTGATACTGCGCCAATTGCCCTTGATTATGCGCTTGTTGCTGGCGCCACTGGGCAATTTTAAGCCCCAAGTCGTGCCAGCGACGATAATGCTGCAGACCCTGTTGCCACCTGCCTATATTTTGCTGCAATGCCCCAGGAGACTGGTGTTGTAGCTCTTGTTCCAGTTGCACAATGCGTTGCTCCTGGCCAAGGTTTTTTTCCTGAATGCGTGTGAGCGTCTCAGTAAGTTCCGCAATGCGAGTGTTAAGTTTCGTCAGCTCGGATTGATGCCCTTGTAACTGGGTATTTTTTTGTTCCCTGAGCTGTGAATGCAAGGTGATTGGCTGCCATAGATGCTGATAGTGAGAGCGATTTTTTACTAACTCCACAAGCCAGGGTTGAGCGCTCGCCTGCGTCAATTTTTGTTGTAACTGCGCCTGGCATTGCTCGACACTAAGTTGCAACTTGGCACCTTGTCCTTGTAGCTCATGCTGCTCGCGGTTTTGAGCGACTATTTGCTCTTGCTGCTGCGCTAATCCCTGGCGCAATTGCTGTACCTGAGCGTCCAGGGTAATGGCCTGCTGCAGCGCCGGCTTTTGCTCACTCAGGCGAGCCTGAGCCTGACTATAGATGGATGCGGCCTGTTGCTGTATCTGCTGCGCCTGCTCGCATTGAGCCTGAGCGTCTGAGCCTTGCAAAGCAACAATTCGCTGCTCATCTTGATGTAAGCGCTGTCTCAAGCGCTCGGTATTATTTATATTGTCGCTAATTTGTCGACAACGGGCGCTGAGCTCAGCCTGTTTAAAAGCACCTTGGGCTAGGTGTAACTCCTCGGTGGCCTGAGTCAGTTGCGTCTGCAAATTCTGCAGCTCGGCGGTGATGCTTTGTTCGTTGGCAAACCACTGCAATTGCATCTGGTAAGCACCGCTTTGTTGTTTAAGGCTTTGCTGGAGTGCATTCTGTTCTCGCTGCTGTTGCTGCAAAGCGGCAAGTTCCTCGTCGCTGAGCAAATGCACGGCATTCATATTGCTCTGGAACAAGGTTACTTCATTGAGTTTAGCCTTGTAGCCCTCAAAAACCCGCTGACCAACGAGGGAGTACTTTTGTGTGCCACTTAAGCGCTCTAACAGCGCCGCGCGCTCGTCGCCTTGTGCCCGTAAAAAGGCGGCAAATTCGTTTTGCGCCAGCATCACGGCGCGAGAAAACTGATCAAAATTAAGGCCGACTAAGCGCTCGATCAGCTTTTTTGTTTCCGACTTGGCATCGCTTACCAGCTGCTCACTGGGCAAGTGATAAAGCACATGGGTTGGTGTTTGCAGCCGCCCTTGGGCTTTTTTACGCGCGCGCGTTACCTGCCATAAGGCCCGATATTGCTGCCCGTCTATGGCATTAAAGTCGACCTTAACCCAGCCAACACCCGTACCGCGCCTAAGCAAATGCCGCGGGTCGTTCAGACGCACATTATCGCCATTGAAATCAACCTTCTGAGTATTCTCATTGCTAAGTCGCGCGGTTTTGTCGTACAGGGCCAGACACAGGGCATCAAGCAGGGTACTTTTACCTGCGCCTGTATCGCCGGTAATGGCAAACAAGCCGGTGTCACTCAGGGGGGCCTTGGTAAAGTCGATATCCGCATCCACTAAGGAAGCCAGATTATGAATTTGCAGGCGATTAATCTTCATGGTTTAGCTCCTGCTCAACGTCGGCAACCAGCTGGGAAAACAAGGTCTTAATTTCATCATTGAGATCCTGTTCACTCAGCTCGCTGTGCTCCTCAAGGGCAACGGATAGCAGATGATCCGCATCGAGTCGTTCAAGTTGCGAGAGATCCTGAAATTCCACTTCATCCTGCTTTGATTGCTGCTGCGTTCGTACCCTTTCTATGCCGCAAAACAGCAGGTTTTTCCCGGCAAGGGCTGCATCTATTTGCTCACGAAAATCCGTGCTCAGCTCTTTGCTCGATAGACGCACGCGGATATAACCTGGTTGTGCCTTATCACCGGGCAGGGCGCTCAGCTGCTGACACAGCTCTGTAAGCGGCACTACCTCACCCTCGGGAAGCAGATGCAGCTTTCTGAATGTCGGAATGTAAAGGGGGTTGACACTTTGCAGGGCACCATCGGTGACTTCAACCAACAGACATTGATGACGGTAATGACGCTCGCTAAAAGACATAGCGAAGGGCGTGCCACTGTAGCGAATACGTTCCTGACCATTTACCGTCTGCGCCTTATGCAGGTGACCAAGGGCAACATAGCTGGCCTCAGCCGGAAATACATCCGCGCCTATGGCATCTTCACCGCCAATCACCAGAGCGCGTTCGGAGTCTTCACTGACCGCAGCACCACGAGCATGCAAGTGGCCCATGGCAATCACATTGGTTTGGCCATCAAACTCGCTGTTGTCCAGCATACTGCTGTAGGCTTGCTGCACAGCTGTGCTGTAGCTTAGGCTGGCGCTGGGGATATCGCAGGCTCGCAAATAGGGAAGCGCTAAAATCAGGCACTGCTGATCGCCTTTGGTAATGTTAACCGTACTGAGTTCCGGCGCCTGATGCTGATAATGACCTATTACCTGGGTATCGAACTGGGCCAGTAAGGATTCAGCCGTGGTGATCCGCTTGGCGGAATCGTGGTTGCCGGCAATCACTACTATTTGCAGCTCAGGACAAGCGGATTTTGCCGCTTCGATAAACTGATAAAACTGCTTTTCGGCGCGACTAGGAGGCGTCGCTGTGTGGTAAATATCGCCGCTGATAAGCAGCACATCGATAGCCTGCTCACGCAGTTGCGTCAATAGCCAGGCTAAGAACGCTTGATGCTCATCAATGCGTTCATGTTCGTAGAAAAGCTGCCCAAGGTGCCAATCAGAGGTATGAAGTAAGCGCATGAAATAAAGTGATTAGACTTATAATGTCCTCACTATATCATGGAAAACTTGTTATCGCGGCGATTGCTTTATACCAATTCTGTTAAGTATGTGATCAGAGATGGCGCTGGATAAACGCCGTGAGCACGATATTTAGCCCGCTAGAATGGTTGGCTATTTATGTGAATTGGTATTAATGGGTAAATTGCCACCAGGTGATCACCAAAATCGGTATGGCAATGGCCAGAACCAGCATGGGAATACGTATGCTACGTTGGTATTTGCTTTGCAGATGACTTATCGCCGTGCGCTCGTCACAGGCAGCTACCTTATCTATATAAAAGTAGCCATTGTCCAGGTACTGCTTACAATGCTGTTCATCGGCGGGAATAGCAATTAACTCGTTTTTCTTTTTAAGGACATAAAAATCCATAGCACCACCACATACACTTTGCTATGTGCGAATCAAGTGAACATTCCATCGCTTTTTTATATCTCGCCTGGCATTATTTTGCTGGCCGAGGTCCATTTTTATTGTTCACGAATTAAAAAAGTGGGGGATTCTAAAATTAATTAAATACCAATTGCAACCTTTGCAGAAATTATTTTCTTAATTCACTGGCAACCCCCTTTACACTTTTTGTAACTCAATTAGGAATAAGGTAAATAGTTAAAAACTAACCATCTGTTTTATATGGTTTTATTATCGGTTACAGGATTTAGAAGGGAAGGGTTGGCAAGGATGAAAACCAAGGTCGCTATATAGAGCCGTTACTGCTACATTGCCTGTATCGGCTAAACATTTACCAGAAGTTAGTATTAGGGGAACTTTATGAGCAAATACCACAATGTGCCATTAAGAGGCGTTATTTTTGATATGGATGGCACCTTATTTAGCTCACAATTAGATTTTGCCCTTATTCGTAAGCAAATAAACTGCGCCCATGGCGAGGATATACTCGAATTTATCACCCGCCTGGATAGCGATGGTCAGCGCCACGCCGAGCAGGTAATACTCGACCATGAACTGGCAGACGCCGAACAAGCCGTGCTGCTACCCCAGGTCGCCCAGTCCCTTGCCAGCCTGCATAAGGCACAGATCCCCATGGCAATAGTCACACGAAACTCGGAGCAGGCCACGGGTATAAAGATGAGCCGAAATCCCATTCCCATAGATCTGGTACTGACCCGGGATGATGCCCCCGCTAAACCCAATCCCAGTGCTTTATTGCATATTGCCGAACGTTGGCAGATGCCGGTGCAGCACCTGCTTTACGTAGGCGACTATAAATACGATATTCAGGCCGCCCATAATGCCAATATGCGCGCTTGCTTGTACGCGCCGCACAGCATTCCCGACTATGCGGCCCAGGCGGATTATGTGATCCGTTGCTTTAGTGAATTACCCGCACTCGTTGAGTTATGTTAAATTGCGTGGTTTTTTAGGTTTTACCACTAGGCTATACTGCTTTTATAAAAACATGACACTAGCCCAATTTGCCTTGAGTTGTTAAAATCGTGCAAAGCATTAAATTCAAACTTGAGAGATTGAAAATGGGCAGAGCGTTTGAAGTTCGTAAAAACGCCATGGCGAAAACCGCTGCGGCAAAAACAAAAGTAAACTCAAAATACGGTAAAGAAATCTACGTCGTAGCAAAAAACGGCGGTGCTGACCCAGAGACCAACCTTTCTCTTCGTCGCTTGATGGATAAAGCGAAAAAAGATCAGGTACCAGCACACGTAATCGATAAAGCCATTGAAAAAGCCGCTGGCGGCGCTGGCGAAGACTATTCAACAGCTCGTTACGAAGGCTATGGCCCGGGTAACTGCATGGTTATCGTTGACTGTTTAACCGACAACCCGAACCGTACCATCAAGGACGTACGTCTTCCTTTTACCAAAACCGATTCAAAAATTGGCAGCCCGGGCTGTGTAGCACACATGTTCGATCACCTGGCGATCTTTGGTTTTGAAGGCGATGACGACGAAGCTGTGCTAGAAGCGCTGATGATGGCCGATGTAGACGTGACCGACATAGAAGTAGAAGACGGCAAGGTTTCAGTATTTGCGCCGCACACCGAATACTTTAAGGCGAAAACCGCACTTACCGAAGCATTCGATGGCATTAACTTTGAAATCGACGAGATCACCTTTGTGCCACAAACACATATCGAGATCACCGATGCAGACGATATCGCCAACTTTGAGAAGTTTATGAACATGCTTGAAGATTGCGACGACGTGCAAAACATCTATCACAATGCCATTGTGAACAACTAATAGCGTCCAACACGCAAAAAAGAAAAGCCGGATTTAAATCCGGCTTTTTTGTGTAAAGGGGGTTTACACTTCTTACGACTCTTCCTTAAACAGGCGACGATAATGATGCAATAGGGGCTCGGTGTAGCCGCTGGGTTGCTCACAGCCTTTAAACACCAGATCCAAGGCTGCCTGGAAGGCAAAGCTGGCATTGAGCGACTGCTCATCAGCGGCCATGGCAATATAGCTGGGGTCGCCGGCATTTTGCTCATCCACCACCTTGGCCATACGGGCCATGGTGTTGTGCACCTGCTCCTTGGAGCACACGCCGTGACGCAACCAGTTGGCAATATGCTGGCTGGAGATCCGCAGGGTCGCTCTGTCTTCCATCAAGCCGACGTTATTAATGTCCGGCACCTTAGAGCAGCCTATGCCTTGCTCGACCCAGCGCACTACATAACCAAGAATACCCTGAGCATTGTTGTCGAGCTCCAGTTGAATATCCTCCGGGCTCAATTGCTGGCCGTTGTCTATGGGCGGCGTCAACAAGGCCGCCAACGAATCCTCACCGAGTGGCGGCAGGGATTTTTGCACCGCAAATACATCGAGCTTATGATAGTGCAGAGCATGTAAGGTCGCCGCGGTAGGGGAGGGCACCCAGGCGGTATTGGCGCCGGATTGCACATGCGCCACCTTTTGCTCCATCATCAGGGCCATTTTATCTGGAATGGGCCACATGCCCTTACCAATTTGCGCCTTGCCGCTAAGGCCACATTCCAGGCCTATGCTGACGTTGCGCTTTTCATAAGCGTCAATCCAAGGCTGCTCTTTTATTTTCGCCTTAGGCAAGACGATGCCGCCTTCCATTGCGGTGTGAATTTCATCGCCGGTACGGTCTAGGAAGCCGGTATTGATAAACACCACGCGCTGTTTGGCACTGGCGATACAGGCTTTTAAGTTAACCGAGGTGCGGCGCTCTTCATCCATAATGCCCATTTTGATGCTGTATTGCTCAAGTCCAAGTAGACGCTCTACCTCGCTAAAAAGCTGCTCGGTAAAGGCCACTTCTTCCGGGCCATGCATCTTGGGCTTAACAATGTAGATGCTCTTGGTGCGCGAGTTCGCCAGCTTGCTACGACCGTAATACTCGGGCAGGGCACACAAACTGGTAAAGATGGCATCCATGATGCCTTCAAACACCTCATTGCCTTCACTATCGAGTATCGCCGGGTTGGTCATCAGATGACCGACATTACGAACAAACATCAGGCTGCGCCCGTGCAGGGTGAGTTGCGAGCCATCGAGCTTGGTAAATTGCTGATCCGGGTTCAATGTACGCTCAAGCTGCTCGCCGCCTTTGTTAAAGCTGCAGCTCAGCTGACCCATCATAAGACCAAACCAATTGCGATACACATTGGTTTTATCTTCACCGTCCACCGCCGCGACCGAATCCTCACAGTCCATAATGGTGGTCAGCGCCGCTTCCATAATAATGTCTTTAATACCCGCCTTATCATCACGACCAATGCGATGATGCGGGTCGATGGCAATAATAAAATGCAGGCCATGATGGCAGAACAGCAAGGCGGAAGGACGCTGTGGCTGGCCCTGGAAACCGAGCAACTGAGCCGGGTTTTGCAAGCTTACCTGCTGAGAATCTCCCAGGGTCACAACCAATTCACCATTGTTGATGGCGTATTCAGTACTTTCGATATGTGAGCCGCTGCTAAGGGGCAGGGCTTGGTCGAGGAATTGACGGGCATAAGCCATCACCTTAAAGCCACGCACCGGGTTATAGCCACCGCCTTGCTCGGCGCCTTCTTCCTCGGCGATCACATCGCTGCCGTATAGGGCATCGTATAAAGAGCCCCAGCGGGCATTGGCGGCATTGAGGGCGAAGCGAGCATTGCTCACCGGCACCACAAGTTGCGGGCCGGCCATGGTGGCAATTTCCGCATCGACGTTGGTGGTTTCTATGCTCACCGACTCTGGGCTATCAACCAGATAACCTATCTCGCGCAAAAACGCCGTATATTCATCAAGGTTATGCTCGGTATTGCCCTGATAGTAAGTGTCTATCTGCTGTTGCAGCGCCTCACGCTTGGCCAGCAAGGCTTTGTTGATGGGCGTAAGTCGCTTGATAATATCGGCAACACCGGCGAACAAGGTATCACCGTCTATATCGGTCTGGGGCAGTACCTCTTGAGTAATAAACTCATAGAGCGTGGCGTCAATAGACAGGCCGCTGTGCGAGATGCGCTGAGTCATGAGCAATTCCTTTAAACGAACAAGTGTTATTTCACTGTAAACGAAAATGTGTGAATGTGAACACAAAACCTATTCACTAAAAATATAGCGGTAATAACAACTATAAATTTAATAAATCTTTGAAAAACGGCCTAGGGTAAAAGTACAAGGCGACCACCTCATACACAGGGTGTTGCAAAACTTAACCATTACACGTTCAAAGGATACCGACTATGAAACAGTACAACGCACAGATAGACAGCCTGGCTACCCTATGCCAACAAAATGGTCAACGCTGGAACAGCATCAGCCCTGTTTATGCGGCGCGTATGCAGCTGCAAAACCGCTTTAAAACAGGTTTGGATATCGCCAAGTACACCGCCAAAATCATGCGTGAAGACATGGCCGCTTACGATGCCGATTCAAGCCAATATACTCAGTCTTTAGGTTGCTGGCATGGTTTCACGGCGCAGCAAATGATGATGGCGATTAAACGTCACCAAAAGACCACCAAGCGCAGTTATGTGTATCTGAGCGGCTGGATGGTAGCGGCGCTGCGCTCTGAGTTTGGTCCACTTCCGGACCAAAGTATGCATGAGAAAACCTCGGTTCCGGCACTGATTGAAGAGATCTACACCTTCTTAAAACAAGCGGATGCCCGTGAGCTGGATCACCTCTATAAAGCCCTGGATGCGGCGCAGCAAAGCGGTACGGACACTTCGGCCATCGAAGCGCAAATCGATAATTTTGAAACGCATGTGGTACCTATTATCGCCGATATCGACGCCGGTTTTGGTAACGAAGAAGCCACCTATTTGTTGGCCAAAAAGATGATTGAAGCGGGCGCCTGTGCCATTCAAATCGAAAACCAGGTATCCGATGCCAAGCAATGTGGTCACCAGGCCGGTAAGGTAACCGTACCGCACGAGGACTTCCTAGCGAAAATCAACGCCGTGCGTTATGCCTTCTTAGAGCTTGGCGTGGAAGACGGCATTATCGTGGCCCGTACCGACTCATTGGGTGCCAGCCTGACGCAGAAAATCCCAGTAAGCAAAGAGCCGGGCGACTTGGCCAGCCAGTACATCGACTTCCTTGATGCTCAACCTATCAGTGGCGCAGATGACCTGGAAGACAACGAAATGGCGATTAAACTGAACGGCCAACTATGCAAGCCGGTACGTTTGGACAATGGCCTCTACCAATTCCGCGCCGGCACAGAGAAAGACCGCGTGGTACTAGACTGTGTAACCAGCCTGCAGCATGGCGCCGACCTGCTGTGGATCGAAACCGAAAAGCCAAATGTGCAGCAAATTGCCGAACTGGTAAATCGAGTTCGCGAGCAGGTACCCAATGCCAAGCTGGTGTATAACAACTCGCCGTCATTCAACTGGACATTGAAGTTCCGTGAGCAGGTTTTCGCACAATGGCAGGCTGAAGGCCGTGATCTAAGCGCCTACCCAGATCCAACTGCGGATGCCAAGGTGTTGATGGATGCGAGCCTGGATAGCTCAGAGCTTGCGGTTGCTGCCGACGAACTTGTACGTAACTTCCAGCGCGATGGTGCCCGTGAAGCTGGTATCTTCCACCACCTGATCACCTTGCCGACTTACCATACGGCGGCACTAAGCACAGATATTCTTGCTGAAGGTTACTTCGGTGACTTGGGCATGCTGGCCTATGTACGCGACGTTCAACGTCAGGAAATCCGCCGCGAGCAGGCCTCGGTTAAGCACCAAGACCTGGCAGGCTCTAATATCGGTGATACCCATAAAGAGTACTTCTCCGGTGAAAATGCGCTTAAAGCGGGCGGTGAAGCCAATACCATGAATCAGTTCTAACCACTGTGTGTTGCAAGCAAAAGGGCCGAATGGCCCTTTTTTATTGAGATCAGCTTTTAACCAGGTCGAGCAATGCCCAAAGCAAAGGGGCGCTACAGAAGCTGATTGGCCCTGCAAATGAGCATAAAGCAAAATTTTACCAAGTGTCTTGATATAACTTTTAGGAACAAACCAAGATTTTACTAACTTCTCAGGGGATCCCGGAACATTTTTTTACTAACCTGGTTTTTTACTAAAGCAATCCTGGTGGCATTAAAAAAGGCCGTACTAATGACGGCCTTTTGGTCCAGTGCAAGTGTTTAAATTAGGCTTGATGGCGACGCAGAGGCACCACAGAATTATCTTCTTCGGCGGTGCTAGGCTTTGGGTTGTCACCTTGGGCAAGCGCGTTAAGGCGCTCACGCACACTCTGAGCGTCCTGCGATGCGGTTTTTTGTGCCGCTTGGTTTAAACGAGCGCGCACAGAATCAAGCTGTTGCTGATGTGGATCTTGCGGGGCAATATGATCTACCGACACGCCTTCTTGCGCCATCATATCGGCTAAAGAGTCCGAGGGCAGATTAAGCGCCAGCATGGCAATATCCACAGTTTCTTTACAACAGATCTTCTCGGCTAAGCTTAACTGTTCAAGTGTTTGCTTAAGCTTGCTGTAATCCAAAAACAGCTGGCTAAGATGGTTTTGCAAGACCGACTGTGAGGTCAGGTGGTCCGGCTTCGACATAGATGTACTCAGCGAGCCCAGCAAGCCTTCTTCACGCATTTTTTCAATCAGTGCTGCGGAGGGCATGTTAAGGTCGGTAAAAACCTGATCCACATTGCGCTTGACGCGAATAGCTTCAAGCATGCTTAAGCGCGCAAAGGCACGAGTAAGATTATGATGATCCGTTAATATTGCAAACATAAGCCCTCCTGTTGAGAGTCGTCAGTCTAGCAGACGACTGTTAAACTTTTATTACAAAACCCAAACTTCAACTCGGCGGTTGCGCTCACGCCCCTGTACCGTGCTGTTGTTGGCAACCGGCAGAGCTTCACCAAAGCCCTGAGTGTCAAATACGCCAATACCGCGGGCGCTAAGCTCGGTGGCTACCGAACGAGCACGTTGTGTTGACAGTGTTTTATTCTTCACGTCGTCACCGGAATTATCCGAGAAGCCCATTAGTACCACACGCTTTTCCGGGTGCTCTTCTAAGAATCCAAGCAGACGTTGTAAGTCGCGCTTACCCTTGTTATCAAGCTGGCCGCTGCCGAACTCGAAACGGAAGGTAAGAGACAGACGTTGGCCCTGGCTGGCATATTGCTTATAAACCGCAGGAGCTGTAAGCGGTGCCTGTACCCGCTCAACATGGATGTTCTGTGAAATTAGACCTGTCTCGGCCACAATTTCCTGACCCGGGTATGAGATAGCGTAATGAGCAAAGTTCTTAACGAACATGTTAGCCGTGGTCGGTGTATACAGATACAAACGACGTGACAAGGCATAGTCCTCAGTACCTATGGTAAAGCGGGTAGGGTAGATAGGCGCAGTTTGCTCACCCTCAGAGATGGCTACCGCTTTGTTGTGCACTATGTAGTTAAGGCCGATAAAACCGATACTGTGCTCATCCTGCGACACCAGTTGCGATAGCTCAGAGCTGGACTCAAAACGCTGGGCGTTATTGCTTAGTTTAGCGCTGTGCTTTTTCAAAACCAGGTTTTTAAAGGTATCCCAGGTACCAGATTTAGCATCACGGGCATACAAATTAATGGCCGCCGAAGCACCGCCTAGCTCACGCCAGTTAGTGATCTTGCCGGAAAAAACGTCCGCCAGTTGCTGTGTGGTCAAGTGGCTGATAGGGTTGTTTTGATTCACAATCACCGCCAGACCATCAAGGCCGATAATGTGCTCATTACCCACCTGGCTGAAGTCACCATATTGATCTTTTAGACTGGCCACTTCTTTATCTTTTACCTTGCGCGATGCCATAGCCACATCAGCTTTGGCCGCCTGCACATCGGCAAAGCCGGTGCTTGAGCCGTGCGCATGCAGTTCAATATAGTAAGGTTTATCGGCTAAGCGATAGTGAAGCTCACGCTCTACCGCCACATCACCTTGTTGCCAAGTGAAATCACTGGCACCTTGCTCTGTTAAGTAGCCTTCGATTAACGCCGGCGCCAGTTTTTCACCTATGGTGTTAGAGCCGTGAATACGAAATGCCAATTGTGCTTGCGGCTCTGCCGGCACCTGCGCCGCAGGGGCTGCGGTTACCGTAGCGGTGGTTTGAGTTTGTACAGGTGCTTGCTCTGTGCTTTGCACTGGAGCCTGTGTCACCACAACCTCTGGCTTGCCCGCAAACATGGTGTAACTGGCCACGCCAAGGGCTATTGCTGCTGTAATGGAAGTAAAGATTAGAGCCAGTGGCTTCTTGCTTTCCGCCTTTGGCTCAGCCTGGGTAGCCGCAGCGGCGGGTTGTTTTAGTGCATTAATAACCGTATTAAGTTCACTGTCGCCGAGCAAACCCAGCTCGTTAAGTACCAAATCACGGTAGTTATCATCATTGATAAACTTTTCCGTAGCGATATCAATGCCAAATTTATTTTGCGCCAAGCTTTGTAGTTGTTTTAGCTGTGCGATGAAGTTCTGTTGATGTGCTGATGTCATGTGTTAAGCCCATGTTCAATTTTGGGGCTAAGAATAAAACAGAAAAATGACAGTTTTATGAAACGTAAAGGGGGTTTACGTTTATCTCTTTTTATTGAAAATCAATAAATTACCTAAAATATGTACATTTAAAGGATGGAGCTTACTACCTAAATTGATGAGTTTGCTTTGGGTATCGCCAAATTTGGCGGTGCTTTTTATCCTCCGACACATACAATGACCTACCCTGACCAAAACAGGCAGGGCAGGCATACAAATACATTAGTCGCTGTGTGTTAGCTCAAGCTCGGCTTTTTCGCGCAAGGACTCGGGTAACTCCTTTTGCACCGCCACACCCAGCTCCTTAAATTCATTGGCTTGCTTGATCAGATTGCCCTTACCGCTGTAGAGCTGAGAAAACGCCTTATCATAGGTTTCCCGCGCTTTATCAAGCTGTTTCCCCACACCTTCCATAGACACTAAGAAGGAATTGAGCTTGGTATAGAAACGCTCCGCGCGTTTCGCCAGCTCTTGAGTGTGCTTGGATTGATCTTCAAAACGCCATAATTGCTTTACTATGTTCAGGCTGGTGAGCAAGGTAGTCGGGGTGGCCACCAGAATATTCTTTTCAATGGCGCGCTGATAAAGGTCGGGTTGAAACTTAAGGGCTTCGACAAAGGCGCTTTCGATGGGCATAAACATGATCACCACCTCAGGCGAATTTAATTGCTCAAGGCGGTGGTAGTCCTTGCTCGCGAGCTCATTAATGCGCTCGCTCACCGCCTGCACATGCTCACCCAAGGCCTGCTGCGCTTCAAGCTCAGTTTGGGCATTCACATAACGGGTGTAGGCGTTAAGGGATGTTTTCGCATCGATAACTATATGGCGCTGTTGCGGCAAATACACCACCACATCTGGACGCAATCGGCCAAGGGGTGAGTCGAAGCTTACCTCACGGCGATAATCCTGATTAAGGCGCAAACCGGCGCTGTCGAGCACGTTCTCCAGCATAAGTTCGCCCCAGTTACCCTGTGTCTTCTTTTGCCCCTGTAGCGCCGTAGAGAGCCTCTGCGCCTGCTCTGTGATCGATTGATTGAGCTTTTGCAGATGTTGCAGCTCGGTTTTCAATGCGGCTCTTTGCTGCAATTCCTGAGCGTGTATATGCTCCATCTTGTCGCGAAAGCCTTTGAGCTCCCCCTGCACCGGCTTAAGCAACTGTTCCATATTTTCCTGGTTAAGGTGCTTAAACTGTTGTGACTTGTCTTCAAAGACCTGATTGGCGAGCAGGGCAAATTCCTTTTTCAGGGTTTCTTTGGAATCTTGCAACAAGCTGAGTTGCTGCGCAAAGTGCGTTTCCTTTTGCTCCAGGGTTGCCTTGAGGGATTCATAGCGACCGTGTAACAAGATCACTTTTTGCTGCAATTGCTCGCCCTTTTCACGTTCGCTTGCCGCCTGACGGCTCAGCTCAGAGGTACGCGCTTCGGCGCCGTGCGCTTGCTGTTGCAGTTCATTGTTATGAGTCAACGCGGCGCGTAAACGCCCTTGAACGCGCAACAATACAAAGGCTAAGGTCATCGAAGATAAAGCCAGCGCAGCAAGGGCGCCAAGCAACACAGGTGAGCTTTGGGAAAACAAGGAAAGCATATTGATCCCGCATTAATTATTGTTATGTATAGAGTGATAATACCAATTTTATCAGGAAAGTAAGTATCTAGGTCGGTGCTCTGCGCCGACACCTCAACAAAATCACATTTTTGTCGAGCGCTCGGCAATTGCTCTTGCATTGCTCTACTAACGCATACATAACGGCAAATCCCGACCAAGGGGCAAAAAAAAGCCAGCTAAATCAAGCTGGCCTTAAAATCATAATAATCAGGGAAATCAACATAGGGTGCTTGCATCGCAAGCATAATAGTAGAGTCCCGGTGCGGGAGAAAGTTCAGGAAAATTTAAACTTTTTCTTCTTTTTCTAGATTCAGCATTTCAAGCAGTTGATTATCATCAATTTTTTTATCTGATAATAAACTACCATTGAGGAACTCATCCACCAGGTGGCGTTTCTTCTCGGCCAGGGCCTGTACCTGTTGCTCTACAGAATCCGCCAAGATCAGCTTATAAACGAATACCGAGCGGTCTTGCCCCATGCGATAGGCTCGGTCTGTAGCCTGGTGCTCCACCGCCGGGTTCCACCAGGGGTCGAAGTGGATCACGGTATCCGCCTGAGTCAGGTTTAAACCGCTGCCACCGGCCTTTAAACTGATCAAAAACACCCGCTTACGTGCTTGTTGGAAGTCATCAACCTGACGCTGGCGGTCTCGGGTTTGCCCGGTCAGTAACGCATAGTCTATGCCCATATCCTGTAACTGCGCGCCAATAAGGCTGAGCATGGAAGTAAACTGGCTGAAAATAATCACATGATGCTCTTGCTCCAGCATCTGGGGTAAATGGGTTTGCAACCATTGCAACTTGGCACTGCCGCCTTGATAACTAGGGTCAACCAGCCCCGGGTGACAGCAAATTTGCCTTAGTTTTAGCAGCGCATCGAGAAACTGCAATTTGCTTTTGCCAATGCCCTGAGTGGAAACCAGATGACTGAGCTTTTGGTGCAGGGCGCTGTGATAGCCCTGATACACATTGGCTTGATCTTCAAGCATATCGAGCTGTTTAACCAACTCGGTTTTGCTCGGCAGTTCGCTCAGCACATCTGCCTTGGCACGGCGCAGTAAATAGGGGCGCACCGCTTCTTTAAGGGCATTTTTACCCGTCTGTTCAAGGTCTAAAAAGTTCGCCTTAAACTGGTTATCAGAGCCAAGCAGGCTAGGCATGGCAAAATCGAATACGGATTTAAGCTCTAGCAGGTTGTTTTCAAAGGGGGTGCCGCTCAAGGCAAGACGAAATTGTCCTCTTAGTTGCTTAACCTTTTGACTAAGCTGAGACTGAGCGTTTTTAATGGCCTGCGCTTCGTCCAAGACCAGGGTGTGATATTCAACCCCATGATAAAAGGCAAAGTCGCGTTTAAACAGGGTATAAGTAGTGATGAGCACCTCATACTTGGCCAACTGCTGCAACATGATGGTTCTGTTATTGCCAGCTACCACCTGTACCGACAATTGTGGGCAAAAGCGCTTAATCTCGTTACACCAGTTACCAATCAAACTGGTAGGGCAGAGGATCAGATGTGGTCGACCGGCACGGGGTTTCAGGGTACTGAGATAGGCAATGACCTGCAGGGTTTTACCCAGGCCCATATCATCGGCGAGCACGGCGCCTAGCCCCTGTAAGGAAAGCAGTTGCAGCCAGTTGACTCCGGCTTGCTGATACTCTCGCAATTGTACATTGGGCGCCAGTTTAACCGGCTGCAATGAACTCAAAGTAGGCTTTTGTAATAAGGGTGCCAAAGAGGTTGCAACCGATAACTGCCAGTGAGCTTGCTCGGTTAACTGGGGATACAGGCTGCGCGGAATGGAACAAATACTTTTCTCTTTAGCGCTGGCAAAACGTTGCAGATAACTGAGCATCAGTTTTGCGGCCTCACTAGTTATGACACATAACTGGCCGTCACATTCTAAATAACAATAATGAGCACTGTAGTTGGCATTATTAGCCAGTTGTTCGGCGCTTAAAATAAAGACCTTTTGCTTGTGGTGCAACTCAAAGCGCACTAGGAAACGATGTCCCTGAAGCTTATCGATAACCAGATGGGGTGTCAGCACAGCGCTGGTTTGCTGGCGCTGACGTGGCAAGGAAATCACCTTTCCTCCCAAGTTCTGAACCTCTTGCTCAAGCTCAAAGAGCCATTGCTGCTCTTGCAAGGTGTCGGCAATAATTACTTGATACTCTTGCTGTAAAGGCCCTTTACATGGCTCAAGACCTAAATTGGCCAGGCTGGCCTGAGTTGGTGCTTGTCCTTCAACGGCAATAAGATAAGGCGCAGATGTGCGCATAAAGCGCAGGGTAAAGCCTAGCTTAGGCTTTTTTTTTTCGCCTTTGCTCAACGAAAGGGCGAGCTCATCGTCAAGACGCTGTGACAAGGCACTAACATCTTCCTCATTCACCTCAGGAAAGTGTGCCAACTGTTTGATCTGCGAGCCAGACAGATGGGTATGCAAGGCCACTATCTGATTCTTGCTGCTATCAAGGTAGTAGGGCGGGGCGGTATTAAATACTCTGTCGGCATCAAAGTCGGCGATATTGCAGGTTAATTTCGCCTTGCCCTCATGGCGTAGCCACTGATATTGCAGCTGCTGCGGCTTACCCAAAAGCAGAGGCTGGCGCTGCTTTTCAAAAAACAGACGGGCGCGGGCAAGTAATTGCACCAAGGCACGGGCGCCCCAGTGCCCATAAAGCAGGGCTTGTCCGGGGAGGTTTTGCGAGCGTATCCAGCTAAACAGACGAAAATCGCCTTCATCAAGCCCTTTTGGGGTAACCTGAGTATGGCTTTGCTGCTCGCTCAGCGCTCGGCCCTGAGACTGCAAACCCGCTTCGGTATTGGGTGCCATCTTGGCCTGAAGTTGAAGTTCGTTCTGATGTGGGTGCAGCTCGAATAACAAAACCTGTTGCTGGCCTTCGGCTGGCTCGCTGTCATGCTGAGCCAAAACACAAAACCAATCATCTATTTGATATTGGTGAGCAAATTCGCCCTGACTTTGGAGTTTGAGTTGCAGTAAGGCGCTGGCCACATGCTTACAGCGCACCTTGGCCTGACAGCTACAATGGGCTTCTATCTGAGTGTGCTCGCCAAACTGAAGCTGGATATGCTGATCATAGGTGGTACCGTCATCGTCAAGCACCTGAGCCTCGATACGGCTGTAGTCCTCGTTGCTTTTTACCCAAAGCACTTGCTCATCACGCAGCATTTGCTGGGCGCGACTGTAAACCCCCTTGCTAAATAGCTGCTTCAGCGCCTGCTCGGACAATGGCAAAGGAGCTGGCTCGGCATTGATCTCGGCAAAGACTGCGAGCAAATCCTCTTTAGTAAACGATGCGGCCATGGTCCAACCCAACTACTGAAATAGGCCAGTATATCGTTTTTCGACATGGTGAAAAAGCCCCAGAGCGTGGAACTCAGGCGAATTGAGGGCATAAAAAAGCCCGGTTCAAAGCCCAGGCTTAAAAACAACAAGGCAAAGTAGCTTAATTAAAACTTTCCAGCATTTTAGCCAGTTGCATAAAGCGCTTCTCTGTCATTATCTTATTGTCGATCCTGATCGTTAGATCACCATTTTTACTGTGCTTTTGGATCCGCACAAAGTCATTGGCGAGTTTAATGTCCTCGTTGCGCTTTGTCCCTTGCGGCGCTTCACACAGGTATTTGGTTACCGCAAGCGCAGCCTTGTCGTCGCTATCGAAGCCGGTTTGTGCAAATTGGGCACGGCAATCGGCAACACGTTCATTAAAGGCACTGCCGTCTTTATCTTGCGCCTGGATAAGCTTCTTAGCCACTTCACGACCAACATGGTTGGCGGTAGGGTAGAGCGCCAACACATCCTTAGGAAGGCATTCAAAGGCTTTAATGGCATCGGCAATGGCTGTGTGTGAAACACCTTCTAACTGAGCGATTTCACGATACGAGCCCTTCTTACCCTGCTCCTTCAACTCTTCACGCGTCGATGCATAGGCCTGGCCCAGCTCCCATAAACTAGGGGCTATATATTGATCCGAAGAAACCGCGAGGATCTTCGCATCTTCATCGTTAAAATCGCTGGAGCTTAATACCAGATAATCCGCCGGTGCCAGCATACAAGCCTTACGACGACGCGAGCCGGCCAAAACCAAAAGCTCGCCATTCTGCTCCCAAGCCAGTGCTGGGTGCTGGTTACGGCCATCATCGCGAATGGCAGGAAGAATATCGGCCACCGACTTTTCTGTCAGGAGCGCCTGGACACGGCGGTTCTTGCCGTAGACCTTGGTGCGTTGTTCAATATCCTGATGGGCAATCACCTGGCAAGTGAGGCGAATGGTGCGGTTAGGATCGCTCGGCGCCGGCATACTGATCACATCCCCGGCCTGAGCTTGGGCCAGTAATTGATCCAGGCTGCTACTTTCTACTGCGGTTGCAAACGGGTCTATGCGAGTGTCGTTCTTACGTTTCTTTGCCATGATAATGCCTTACTGTGCTGCCTTAAGTTGTGATTGTGTCGATGCCCAGTTGGAACGAATAAGCATTTCTAATTCATCAACCACGTCTTTCACGTTTTCCTGAGCCTTAACCAAAGACTCTCGGCTAGCCAAACTGTCAGAGGTTTTCTGATCGAAAATGGTGTTGAACGACGAAGAACTTGCGGTAATTGCACTGCTATGGTTTATCGGATAGCTCATTACCTGACGACCGAACGCAGAGCGCACATCTTTAACTATGTCGCGTTGGGAATGGTTGCCTTTAACATAGTTGGTAACTAGGAACTGCATAAAGTCCCAACCATCATGACCTAGGGCGGCCACGGTGTGATAAATCTCACCCAGGCGCTTAAGGTATTTATTGTTCGCATCAAAGTCGACAGCTTCCGGGTGCACCGGGATAAGCATCGCAGTTGAAGCCATTAATGCGTTGTAAAACATAAAGTTAAGTGATGGTGCCGTATCGATCAAAATAATATCGAATTGATCCTGTACCGGCTCAATGACCTTTTCCAATAACTTATGGTAATGGCGCGTTTGCCCATAATCACCACTTTCACGCAGTGCCGTGGCTGTCTCGTGCTCGAAGTAAAAATCATCCATGCCCGATGGCAGGATGCGAATATTAGGGATATGGGTTTTTAAAAATGCATCGCTGACGATCCCTTCCCAGGTTTCGTTTTCGTCAAGCTCGATACAATCACGCATCAGATCACCCACAGTTATGGGATCGGGTTCACCCGGTGGGAAAAAGCTTGATGAGGATCCTTGCGGATCTAAATCGATAATGCCAATGCGGTAGCGTTTAATATTCGTGGTTGCAAGTGCGGCGGCGATGTTAACCATACTGGTCGTTTTACCACATCCACCTTTCAGTGAATTAATAACAATAACCTGAAGTTTATCATCAACTTGACGATGATCGGCATCAATGCCCATCACTTCGGCCATGCGATAGATGTTCGCTAATGTGTAGGCATAATGACCATTGGCACCACGGCGAATTTCAATGTGATCGAAATCACCCTGATCATGACGTCGTTTTAAGGTACGGTTATTACAACCTAATAGATCGGCGGCGGCCTTTTGAGTATAGGTTCGAAGCTCTTTCTCTTCTGCTTTGAGATGGGCTCGATAATGTTGAATACGTCCTTCGAGTGACTTTTCAGCAACATCGGCCGTAGCCTTAAGTAACTGGTAGGTTCTTAGCGCACTTTGTTTTATTGTCATACTTGCATCCCTAAGTTTAAGCCATGAGTATAATGTCCACTTCTTTAGCTGTAAACATATATTTTAGGCGACATTGCATTAAAAACAAGAAAGACATTTTGATTGAAAACTTCCTATAAGGTAATAACTAGATTAGATTCGTTTAAATATATAGGTATATAAAGGCTAAGGCAGGAAATATCCATTCTAACTAATTGTTTTTTAATGATATTAATATTTTTCTTAGATCATCATTTTACTTGGTATAGATCTGATTCCTACCAAGTCATGGATCAACATTATAGTAAGTGAAAATCTTCGCTTTAAGTTATGCACAGCTTACGTACAAGGTTACTCACAAAAACACCGGGTTAGATCATTTTTTTACTAACCATTTGCTCCTAGTTATACACATAATCAGGTAACTAAGGCACTGATATCTAGGTAAAGATCTGATCTTTACCTGCTATAGATCAGATCTCTACCAAGCGCTTGCCCAGTTATACACAAGGCTGGCGTTTACAGGGCCAATAATGACCAAAAAAACCGCAATTTTTTAAATGAAAGAACAAAAATACAAAAAATCTGATGCCGCACTTGGTAAAAAGATGATCTATAACCCATGAGTTAATAAAAATCTGATCCCAAAAGTTTCAAACTGAACGTTTAATCGCCTAAGGTTAGTAAAAAAGTGATCCAAACCATGAAACTCGAACTTGGATCAGTTTTTTACTAACATAGATGATTAACTTTTTTCGTATTATGTGTTGATATTACCTTTGGCATCGATAGCAATGGAAAATAACAATGAACCGCAAGGTTAATATCTCGGTAGAAAACTTACCAGACTCTTTGCGAGGCCAGATCAATGGCGTTGAAAGTGCAACGGATAACGAAAATCTGGCATTGTTCACCGACAATAAAGATGTGCGCATTTCAATCGAAAGTTCTGTACATGGATTAAGAGCCTACTCTAATACCTTCAATCATTATGATCTTTGGGGGCGCTTCGTCCGTTCCGGTCATAAAAAATTGCCGCTAGAAGATGCACCGAAGAAAACCATTATTACTCGCCGAATCTCGGAAAAAGTAGATGGCATACTGTATGAGGGGGAAATTAAAATTACCCCGGCAGTGGTCAGTACTCGTCAAGAAGGCGAAGAAGTTGAATGCCTGGTATGGCCATCTGACAGAGAAGAAAAAGTTGAGCGCGCCTTAATTCGTTTGGCGTCCAAAGGCAAGATTGTCAAAATCAACTTTAAATCGGGTATCCAGTACGCGGTTATCTTTTCGATGAATGAACTGGCCCAGGAGCTCAAGGCCGTAGGTCAGTCGATGCCGTACCCGCAAATTAAAGAATCATTGGAAGCCCTGCAAGGTTCCAAGTTGTCCTTTAAGTACACGGCGACCGATACCAAGAATTCCAATATTGACGATTCATTTTATGAGTCGAATATGAACTTCTTATCATCATTACATTTCAGCGGTAAGAAAGGGCAGGGCGGCAATGTAAAATGTGTGGCCTGTTTAAACGCTTTTGTTCACAACATGATAGATAACCTGGAATATAAAGGTTATTACTTTAACCGCGCGCAAGAACTGAAACGCGGATTATCGCGCTGGATGATGTTGCGCCTGTATCACTTATGGCGCTACGCAGCGCCGGGCAAGACCTACCACTTCCGTCTGCTGTCTATTATGGAAAAATATGGCTCAATCTATGCCGATGACAAGATCACCGACAATAAATTAAAAGCCCTGCGCCGTGATATGACTACAACCATGAAAGACCTAATCGACAAGGGTGCCATTTCCGATTACAGCATTTCCAATGTGAAAGAGGAATCAACCGGGAAAATTATCGATTATGTTTACGAAATGCATCCGTCCGATGAGTTTTGCGAAGAAATTCTTACTTTGAATAAGCAAAACAAACGTATCGAAATACAAGGTGGCAAACGCATTGTCGAAAATGCAGAGATCATAGATGAAGAAAGGCTTGAAGAAATAGTCGAAAAGTAATCCTTGTCTGCTCTAATAGAAAAGCCCACATTTGTGGGCTTTTTAACATAACGAATACGGGTGAATTTAATGTGAGTACTTACTCACTTTTTGCTAAGTACAGTCGCTCAACTAGGTATTCATAGTCACGTTTTCGCGGATCTTCCTTAGGTTGGTAATCTTTGAGTTCCCCAAGTTTTATCTCCGGATTGTCGTCAAACACGATAAAGGGCAAAGCACCGCTAACATGATAACGGCGGTTATCAGCGAAGCGCACATTTACTTCGGGCGTGACCCTTATAGGCCGACGAATACGTAACTTTTCGTTTTCAGCTAAACTCGCAACCTTACGTTTTTCCTGCTCAACTAAGATTTGCCACTGCTGTTGATCTATCATGCGTGGATTAGAATAAGCACTGCTTCGCTCTAACATAGTAAGTGCTAACTTACGGGTAAGAGATTTGGTGGAATGTTTTTGCATCCAGGTAAAACGCACCGAGTAGGGAGAGTGAGCTTCAAAATGGATATGGCGATAAAATGCCAGTGTCATTAATCCGGGAACGGCACTGTGAACCGCATCGAAGCGGGCATCATTATTATCTAAGGTCAGCACCTTTTGCTTAAACTCAGTTTTAAGCTCGTTGATTTTTAAAAGATAAGGCTCAAAAGTAGCGAAAGAAGCTCGCGGTAATAAGACGATACCCGGATGACGTTTAGCTAATTTCCCGCTGAGTTCACCGTCTTTGTGAAAATCTAAAAAGCTGTTTTTAATTTGTGTCAGCGCCGTATCACCTCGATGGCCTTGCACAGAAATTGCGGCTAAAGGGTTTCGCTCTTGCTCAGGTGTTGGCAAGGGCAATTGAAAATAGCTCGCTTGGCGATACTGGGTCTGTGCCAATAACTGAGTAAAATCCTGCAGATACTCCTGCGTCAGGTCGTAAATGCTGCGAAGCTGTAGTTTTACACTGCTCATAGTAATAAAGAACACATCATACAATATCTTGCTAGTTTAGCTCGTTACTTCCCTGCTTAACAAGATATTGAAAATTATAAAAATGCTGAGGTTATCGTATTTTCCGACAATGTATGATGTGTTCATTATTGTTGCTTTACTCTTACCGAACTGGCACTAAAGTTAAGTGAGTTCATAAAAGCAGGATGAAAAACCTATGAAGATCATGTTCGTCTGTTTAGGCAATATTTGCCGCTCACCAACCGCTCATGCAATTGCCATAAAGCGTGCAGTGCAGCAGGGCTTAACTTATATCGAATTCAGCAGCTCTGGCACTTCTGGCTATCATGTTGGTGAGCATCCGGACGAGCGGGCAATTTCACATGGAGCGCGACATGGATATGATCTATCACGACTAACCGCACAAAGACTTAGCCAAGATGATTTCTATGAACAAGATTTAATTCTCACCATGGATGAACAAAATTACCGGGATGTGCTGGCCATGCAACCCGTCGATGCAACAGCAATGATCAAGCGTCTGCTCGATTACCATCCCGACCCTGAATTAACCCAGGTTCCTGACCCATATTATGGTGGCCATGCAGGTTTCGACACTGTAATCACCATGTGCGAAACGGCCATTGATACCCTGTTTAATGAATTGGACAATAGATAAGATATTGCTGAGGTCGCCTGTTTATCACAATAAGTATGATGTGTTCAATTTGCATAAAGGTCTACCGCGACAAAAGTAGGATACTTTATTTCCCCCATCGCCCCCTTTTACCCTTGCGCTAGCGCCCGCCATTCGGTACTTTCGTGAGTGAGGTACAATTAGGAATGAGGAAAATTGTAAAGTGAAACCTTGGAGTCCAAATAGCTGGAGGGATTTCCCCATAGTCCAGCAACCCACATACCCGGATCAAAGTGTCTTAGCCAATGTTGAAAGTGAGCTAAACAGTGCACCGCCTTTGGTGTTTGCCGAAGAAACACGTAGCCTGTTTAAGCAACTTGAGGATGTGTGCGAAGGCCGCGCCTTTTTATTGCAAGGTGGCGATTGTGCCGAGTCATTTGCTGACTTTAGTGCCGCTAATATCCGCGATACCTTTAAAACCCTGCTGCAAATGGCGGTGGTACTAACCTATGGTGGTAAATGCCCGGTAGTAAAAATCGCACGTATGGCGGGGCAGTTTGCCAAGCCGCGTTCCAGTGATTTTGAAACCTTCGACGGCGTCAGCCTGCCTTCGTATCGCGGCGACATTATCAATAGCTCTGAATTTACCGAGCAGGCGCGCGTGCCCGATCCGCAAAGGTTAATGAAGGCCTATCACCACAGTGCGTCAACGCTTAACCTGTTGCGTGCCTTTGCCCAAGGTGGTCTTGCCGACTTACATCAGGTAAACCGCTGGAATATGAGCTTCGTTGCTGCCAACCCCTTAAAAGATAAATATCAAGAGGTTGCCGATCGCATTCAGGACGCGCTCGAATTTATGGAAGTCTGTGGCATTAACTCCACCAATGCGCCATCGTTAACGGAAACCTCTTTATATACCTCTCATGAAGCACTCTTGTTGGGTTATGAGCAGGCGCTGACACGCCGTGATCACCTATCTGGCGACTGGTACGACTGCTCGGCGCACTTTGTGTGGATTGGCGAACGTACACGTCAGCTTGATCACGCCCATATCGAGTTCTTCCGCGGCATTAAAAACCCCATAGGTGTTAAGGTTGGCCCAGGCATGAGCCCGGATGAGCTGATTGAACTGATTGATGCGGTAAACCCGGACAATATTCCAGGGCGCTTAACCCTTATCACCCGCATGGGTGCCGATGTGCTGCCACAGAAACTTCCAGCACTGGTACGTCGCGTGCAGCAAGAAGGCCGTAAGGTGATCTGGAGTTCTGACCCCATGCACGGCAATACCGAAAAGGCCAGCTCGGGTTATAAAACTCGCAGCTTCGATAATATTCTGCGTGAGATCAGCCAGTTTTTCGCGGTGCATAAGGCCGAAGGTTCACACGCCGGCGGTGTACATTTAGAAATGACCGGCCAGCACGTGACCGAATGCACAGGCGGCGCTTATGGTCTTTCCGATGAGGATTTGGCTCAGCGTTACCGCACCCAGTGCGACCCACGCCTGAATGCCGATCAGGTACTTGAGCTCGGCTTCCTGGTTGCAGACTTACTAAAAGACGCCCGCAAATAAGACGAGTAAAAAGAAAAGCGCCCAAGGGCGCTTTTTTTTATTCGATAGTTTTTAATATTTCCTGCGCTGCAATCCGGTCTCAGCCATAATCTTGGCTGACATTTCCTCCACCGAATGATGCGTGGAATTGTAGTGGGGGATACGAAAACGCTTATACAGCATTTCCACTTCACGGATTTCGATACGACACTGGCGCAAAGATGCATATCTTGAATTGGCCATGCGCTCATTACGTATAGCCGCAAGGCGTTCGGGTGAAATGGTTAAACCAAACAATTTGTTTTTGTATAGCTGTAAAGATTTTGGCAACTCGCCTGAGTCCAGATCATCCGGCGTTAAAGGATAGTTGGCCGCCTTAATGCCGTATTGCAGGGCCAAATATAAACTGGTCGGTGTTTTACCGCTTCGGCTCACCCCCACCAGGATGACATCCGCCTGCTGGTAGTCCTTGATATTGGCGCCATCGTCGTTGGCCAGGGCATAGTTTACTGCAGCGATACGGAAGTCGTAACTTTGCTCGTGAATACTGTGAGTACGATGCACCTTAGGCACGGGTTCAACGCCCAATTCGTTTTGCAATTGGCTGCTGAAGGTGCTGATAAAGTCATAGCACACGGCATTGTCGCAAGAATGATTTCGCTGAGCTCTGGATTCACAAAAGTGAAGAAAACAATCGGTTTTTCATTGCTTTTGGCCGCTGCCTGCTCAATTTGCGCCTTAACTTCTAAGGCTTTTTCTCTGGTTTCAACAAAGGGAATTGTGGTGTGTTCAAATTCCATTGGAAAGAGGGACAAAGTCGCATTACCAAAGACCTCAGCGGTAATTGCGGTGCCGTCAGAAATATAAAATGCGTTGCGCATAAGCGTCCTTTTTTTATGTAATAACCTGATAAACCGTAAGGCTACGGTTTACGCATCAGTGTTTGCCAGTGTAGAATGTTAGCGCCTCATTTAAAAGGTCATTGTTTTGATGACCAAACTTACAATATGTTTTTTGGAGAAAGTTCCGTGCAAGAATACGTTCTCTGGTATCAAGAGCTTGGTATGCAAGATGTGCCGAGAGTTGGAGGCAAAAACGCCTCTCTCGGTGAAATGATTTCAAACCTAGCCAACGCCGGTGTCCAAGTACCGGGTGGTTTTGCAACGACATCATACGCATTTAACGAGTTTCTTGAGCAATCTGGATTGAATGCTCGCATCTACGACGTGTTAGACAAACTAGACGTTGAAGATGTCAATGAATTGGCCAAAGTTGGTGCCGAAATCCGTCAGTGGATCATCGACACGCCATTCCAAGCTTCATTGGACCAGGCTATCCGCGAGGCCTACGGCCAACTACACGCTGACCCAGCACATGACGTATCCTTTGCAGTACGTTCCTCTGCCACCGCCGAAGACATGCCAGACGCATCATTCGCCGGACAACAAGAAACCTTCTTAAACGTGCGCGGCATCGATGCCGTAATGGTTGCTATCAAACACGTTTTTGCCTCTCTATTTAATGACCGCGCCATCTCTTACCGCGTACACCAGGGTTACGACCATAAAGGTGTAGCACTATCTGCCGGTATCCAGCGCATGGTTCGTTCTGACATGGCTTCTTCAGGCGTAATGTTCAGCATCGACACCGAGTCAGGTTTCGAAGACGTAGTATTTGTAACATCAAGCTTCGGTCTTGGTGAAATGGTTGTACAAGGCGCGGTAAACCCGGATGAATTCTATGTTCACAAAGGTACTCTAGCCAAAGGTAAACCAGCCGTTGTTCGTCGTAACATCGGTTCTAAAGCGATTCAAATGGTTTACTCACAAGACCAGGAACACGGCAAGCAGGTTGAAATTGTTGACGTAGCTCCTGAGCAAGCCAACAGCTTCTCTATCACAGATGAAGAAGTAATGGACCTTGCTAAGCAAGCAGTTATCATCGAAAAGCATTACGGTCGTCCAATGGACATCGAGTGGGCAAAAGACGGTAACGACGGCAAGCTTTACATAGTACAGGCTCGCCCAGAAACCGTACGTTCAAACGAAGATGCGAACGTAATGGAGCGTTTCCAGCTTAAGCAAACGTCAAGCGTTGTAGCCGAAGGCCGTGCCATCGGTCACAAAATCGGTTCTGGCGTGGTACGTGTACTTAACTCTATCGACGAGATGGACAAGGTACAACACGGCGATATCCTGGTAACCGACATGACTGACCCTGATTGGGAACCTATCATGAAGCGCGCCGCTGCCATCGTTACCAACCGTGGCGGTCGTACTTGTCACGCGGCCATCATCGCCCGTGAGCTAGGTATTCCTGCGGTAGTAGGTTGTGGTAACGCCACCGACCTTATCAAAGCGGACCAGGAAGTGACTGTTTCCTGTGCCGAAGGTGACACAGGTTTCATCTATGAAGGTCAGCTTGAGTATGAAGTACTGACTTCACGCGTTGATGAAATGCCTGCTCTACCACTTAAGATCATGATGAACGTGGGTAACCCAGATCGTGCATTCGATTTCGCGCGTTTACCGCACGCCGGTGTTGGTCTGGCTCGTCTAGAGTTCATTATCAACCGTATGATCGGTGTTCACCCTAAAGCGCTTCTTAACTTTGATGCTCAATCTCCTGAACTTCAGGCAGAAATTAAAGAGATCATCGCCGGTTATGAGTCGCCGCGTGAATTCTACATCGCCAAGCTGGTTGAAGGTATCGCCACGCTAGGTTGTGCGTTCGCTCCAGAGCGTGTGATCGTACGTATGTCTGACTTCAAATCGAATGAATATGCCAACCTGGTTGGCGGTCAGCAATACGAGCCGGAAGAAGAAAACCCAATGATTGGTTTCCGTGGTGCTTCACGTTATATCAGTGAAGACTTCCGTGAGTGTTTCGCCCTTGAGTGTGAAGCCATCAAGCGTGTTCGTGACGACATGGACTTGAATAACGTTGAGATCATGATCCCGTTTGTACGTACCCTTGAAGAAGGTAAAAAGGTTATCGAGCTACTTGAAGAGCACGGCCTTAAGCGTGGCGAAAACGGTTTGAAAGTGATCATGATGTGTGAGCTTCCTTCAAACGCGCTACTTGCCGAAGAATTCCTTGAGTACTTCGACGGTTTCTCAATCGGTTCAAACGATTTAACTCAGCTTACTCTAGGTCTTGACCGTGACTCGGGTCTGATCGCTCACCTGTTCGACGAGCGTAACCCAGCGATTAAGAAGCTATTGTCTATGGCCATTAAAACAGCCAAGGCAAAAGGTAAGTACGTAGGTATCTGTGGTCAAGGTCCTTCGGATCACGAAGACTTTGCTGCCTGGCTAGTACAAGAAGGTATCGATTCTGTGTCATTGAACCCAGATACGGTATTGGAAACCTGGCTATACCTGGCTGAAAAGCTTAAATCGAACTAACTTCGATTACCAAATAAGACAAAGAAAAAGGGCGAAATCTTCGCCCTTTTATTTTTTCGCCAATTTGCTATCGAGCAACCGGCACCCCCGCGTAAGGGTAGTTTGGCATACCCGTACATATTTACGGGCAAGAGGGTAGTGTACGGCCAGTAGGGTCAGCCCGATTAAAAAGAAGATAACCGAGGGCCCGGGCACCACGGCAAATATCAATCCCAGTAAAAAACACAGTGCCGCTGCAGCATTCATTAACCACTTTTTCATACATCACCTAAATAATACCAATTCACTTAAATAGCTAATCTGTTTATTTTTGCGGTTAAATTCATCCATGAAACTTGGTTACATCGCGCATCCATGCGCTCACCTCGCTAAGCTGCGAAGCATTGCTTCGATCTTGCTCTCCTATGTAGAATTACTACATACGAAAAGTTCCGTCTTGTTACCACATCATTTATCCAGCGCTATCTCTGATCACATACTTAACAGAATTGGTATGGTTGCTCATTAACTGAACATAGCGCATTGCCGGCTACAAAGTGATTTCAATTTGTAACAATCTGTATATTCTTCAATTTCTAAGCGGGCTCAGCATGCTATAATAGCGCCGTTAGTTCCTGAGGTTTAAGGCCATGATAGCAAAGTTAAGTGTTGAGCAAGTCAGTTCTGAGCTGGTATTACATTACCTAAAAACAATCAAAGCTGAAGGCTTTAGTGGCGATGTCGATGCCAGCTATGGCACGCGACTGTTAGCGGCCACCGACAACAGTGTGTATCAAACTATTCCTCAGGGCGTGGTATTTCCAAAAACCGATAAAGACGTGCAACTGGCACTGAACATAGCTTCACGCGACCCTTTTCTGTCTTTAACCTTTGGCCCACGCGGTGGCGGTACCGGCACCAATGGCCAATCGTTGACACCGGGTATTGTTATCGATCTTTCCCGCTATATGCGCGAAATTCTGGAAATTAACGAGCAAGAAGGATGGGTGCGGGTTCAAGCCGGGGTGATCAAAGACCAGCTGAACGACTTTTTGCGCCCCTATGGCTACTTTTTTGCACCTGACTTATCCACCAGTAACCGGGCCACAGTTGGTGGAATGATCAATACCGATGCCTCAGGTCAGGGCAGTCTGGTTTATGGTAAAACATCCGATCACACCTTGGCACTCAAGGCCTTTCTTGCCGATGGCAGCGAGCTCAATACTCAAGGGGTGAGTGTCGAAAAAGCCAAATTAATTGCCGAGCAAGACACCGCTGTTGGCAAGGTTTACAAAACTGTATTGGATGTGGCCAGCAGTAAGCGTGATTTAATTTTAGAAAAATTCCCACGACTGAATCGCTTTTTAACCGGTTATGACTTAGAGCATGTCTTTAATGAGACCATGACCGAGTTTGATATTGGCCGCGTACTGACCGGCTCCGAAGGCTCCTTGGCCATAGTGACAGAAGCCAAGCTTAATATTACGCCCATCGCTAAATTTAAAACCCTGATCAATATTAAGTACGACAGCTTCGACTCTGCCCTGCGTAATTCACCATTTTTGGTGGCAGCCGAGGCGACTTCGGTAGAAACCGTTGATAGCAAGGTATTGAACCTGGCCCGCGAAGACATAGTGTGGCACTCAGTATCGGACTTAATTACCGATGTCCCAGGGCAAGAAATGCAAGGCTTAAACATGGTTGAGTTTAATGCCGAGCAAGAAGGGGATATGAAGGACAAGATTGACGCCCTGTGTGCCAAGCTTGATAACCTCATTGCCAATAAAGAAGCCGGGGTGATTGGCTATCAGCTCACCAATAATGTGGCCGATATTCAAAAAATCTATGCCATGCGCAAAAAGTCCGTTGGCTTGCTTGGTAATACCAAGGGTGCGAAAAAACCCATAGCTTTTGCTGAAGACACGGCAGTTCCGCCGGAAAATCTTGCCGACTTTATCAGTGAATTCCGTGAGTTACTTGATGGTCACCAACTTGACTATGGCATGTTTGGCCATGTCGACGCCGGTGTATTACATGTGCGCCCGGCACTGGATATGTGCGATCCGGAGCAGGAAAAAACCCTGCGCCAGATTTCCGATCAAGTGGTAGCATTGACCGCCAAGTATGGTGGCCTGATGTGGGGTGAACACGGTAAGGGTTATCGCAGTGAGTACGGCCCGGCGTTTTTCGGCGACGAGCTGTTTCAAGAATTGCGCCGCATTAAATCGGCCTTCGATCCAAACAATAAGCTCAACCCAGGCAAGATCTGTACACCACTTGAAAGTAACGACAGCTTGGTCAGCGTTGATGATAAAAAGCGCGGCTGGTTCGACCGTCAAATTGATGTCCAGGTACGGGATAGTTTTGCCAACAGCATGAACTGTAATGGTAACGGCCTGTGCTTTAACTATGATGTGAGCTCGCCCATGTGTCCTTCATACAAGGCCACCGGCGATCGCCGTTACTCGCCAAAAGGGCGCGCCGGATTAATGCGCGAATGGCTGCGACTGCAGGCGGAGCAGGGCGTTGACCTGCTTGAAGAAGAAAAGGTGATCAGCAAAAAAGACGGTCCAACCTGGTGGGAGCGCTTCCTTAATACTCAAAATAAGCGCAAGGGTCAGTATGACTTTTCGCACGAAGTGAAAGAGTCCATGGATGAGTGTTTGGCCTGTAAAGCCTGCACCACGGCCTGCCCGATTAAGGTGGATGTGCCGACATTCCGTGCCCGCTTTTTGAATTTTTACTATAGCCAATACAACCGCCCGTTAAAAGATTATCTGGTTGCCGGCATAGAACAGACGGCGCCATTACTGGCTAAGTTCTCGGCCATTACCAATCCAGTGGTTAAATCATCCCCTGTACAATGGGCGATTAAAAAGACTTTGGGTTATGTGGATACGCCGACCCCAAGTCATCCAAACCTGGCTACGCGCACCGCGACTTTAGAGAAATTCGACCTTAATAAACTTGAGGGGCTAAGCGAAGAGCAGCGCCGAGATTATGTGCTTATCGTGCAAGATCCCTTCACCAGTTTTTATGAAGCCGAACTAGTTGAAAGCTTTGCCAAGGTGGTTCAGGCGCTTGGCAAAAAGCCGATCATCTTACCCTTTAAACCCAATGGCAAGCCACAACATGTCAAAGGCTTCTTAGATAAATTTGCCCGCACCGCTAAAACCAGTGCTGCATTTTTAGAGAAGGTCAGTGAGTTAGACATTCCCATGGTGGGCCTCGATGCCTCATTGGTTTTGTGTTATCGCGATGAATACAATACGGTTTTGGGCGAACAAAGAGGGGACTTCAATGTCTTGCTGGCCCATGAATGGCTTGGCGAGCAGACCTTTAAACAACAGGTTTTTGAGCCGCAAGCAAGCTATGTATTGCTGAGCCACTGCAGTGAAACCACCGCCTTACCGCACAGCGCCAAGGTGTGGCAAAGTATTTTCTCGGCCTTGGGATTACAACTTGAACCCCAGGCCACCGGCTGTTGTGGTATGGCCGGCACCTATGGCCACGAGCTGCAAAACCAGGAAAACAGCAGGGCCTTGTATGATCTTAGTTGGAAGGCAAAGGTAGAAAGCACAGCGCCTGCTCAGTTGTTGGCCACGGGTTTTTCATGCCGCAGCCAGGTGAAACGTTTTGCCCAATATAAACCGCAGCATCCCATCGAAGTACTGGCCAAGGTGTTGCACTAGCTTCGTTTCGCTACGCCATTTTTTCTGAAAGAATTAGCGATGGGGCGAGTGGTAATACCGTGAATAAAGACGCTGGTCAATATGGTCAGCGTCGCCAACTCACTGAGTAAACCGTCGGCGGAGTCCAACACCATCAAGGTAAAGACGATGGATGCCAAGCCCCGCGGACCAAACCAGGCCAAGGTGAATTTCTCTTTAAAATTTAACCCGTTAAATACAATTAAACTAAATAGAACGGGGATAACCCGCACCAGGGTTGCGGCTATCAGGGCAAAGGCCAACTTGCTCCAGCTTAGATCCATGCTCTGCAACTGCGAATAACTGTAGGCGCCGAACAAACACCAAATCAAATACGAAAAAAACTCGGCAATGTGCTCGCTTTCCTCGATCAGCTGCATATCCTTACTCGGCCGATACAAATAATCAAACAGCAAACCGGCAACAAAGGCGGCCACAAATCCGCTGCCGCCCAAGGCTTCAGCCACACTGTAATTGACAATCGCCAATGACAAAATTAAAAATGGACTGGAGGCCTTTTCAAAAAAATGACGTCGGGCGCTGTATCGTATTAAGTAAGTTGCTGACCAGGAGATAAGCGTTGCAACCACAAGCGCTATCCCGACTTCACGAAACATAAACTCCAGCATCTTCATTGGCGGTTGCCAACTGCCCAGTTGCCAGGACAAGAACAGAAATAGAAAAATCGGCACGCACAGGCCATCGTTCAATCCGCTTTCAACATTAATGGCTTCCCGGAGTTTTAACGGCACCGCTTTGGCTTCTAAGATCCCTTTACTTAAGGCGGCATCGGTTGGCGTTAAAATAATTGCCAATAACGCCAAGGCCAATAAACTCATCTCTGGAAAAAGCAGGTATCCGGTTAGCACGGTGGCGCAGAAGGTAAGTGGCAGGGCAACAAACAAAAGCAGCACGGGATATTTATAGGCGCGCTTTAAAATGGCCAGTCGGGTTTTCGCCGCATCTGAAAATAACACTACAGCCAAGGTCAACTCCACCAAAGGTAAGAGTTGCTCTAGGGGTTGGCCGATTTTAAATTCCGCCAAAAAGATAGCCGCGACCACCATGCCGGTCAGAACAAAGTACATGGGACCGGTAAGCTCGGCCCGCGCCAACTGACGAAATGAAATTGAGTAGATAAAAAATGCCAGCGCTAACAAGATTGCGATGTAATATTCCATGGCTTGTCCTCACAGTTCGCTTTAAGCATGCTTAAAGCGTGCTTAAAGCTTACGTTTAACGCCTGACTTAGCTCGTTCTTTTATATTAGTCTGAATATAAATTTGATCTGTGGTTGCTAACTTAGCATGACCCAAATCTTCAGATAAATGTTTTAATGGCCGGGTTTGCGCATCATGGGTAGCACCAGTATGGCGCAGCCAATGCGCGGTTGCCGCCATGAGTTTTTCAGCCTCTTCGGTAAAACCATCGTGATGAAGTGCGGCTGTGGCCAAATCAAAACTTTGCTGTACCAAACGACGAATTTGTCTAACCGTCATACCGCCTTTGCCGCGCAATTTATGAATGAGCGGGTAGGGCTCATCGACCCGAGGCAGGGCACTGAGGCCTCGATATAAACGGTAGCGTTTTAAGTAGGCAGTAAAACTTTCACTTAGCGTCACGTCCCGTAACTTATTGCCCTTGCCCATGACCCGCAAAAACCAAAAGCCATCGGCGTCTTGCCAAAAGTGCGACATAACCGGTGACCAGTTGGGGCGCTCCGATAATTCGGAAATGCGCAAATACAAACCCTTTAAACAGGCCAGGGCAAAAAGATTGCGCTCAAGTTGCGGGTCTTGTTCGCAACGTTCTTCGGTCACCCGCAATACATATTCCCATTGCAGATCGCTTAGCGTATCTGGTTGATTTATTTGGGATTGAACAACCAGGTAAGGGCAGTTCTTTTTAACCACGGGAACAAAATTTGTGAAGGAGCGTTCCTCTAAAATCGCAAATTTAAAAAACACATTCAACGCCGTGAAGGTTGAATTGAGAGTTTGCTGGCTCGGCTTGGTTTCCTTGGCCATAAAAGGGCGCCATTTGGGATTTGCGATACGCTGACCCAGTTTTTGTTTAAAGCGCCACTGCACCGAGTCCGAACACCAGTCACCACTGGGTTCAACAACAAAATCTATGTAGTGCTCAATATCTTCTCGCTTTAGCGCCAGCACAGAGGTCCCCTTGATCAGCCAGGACCAAAGGGCAAAACGTTCTATTTCATTGCGAAAACGGGTAAAGGTGGCATCGGATTTACGGCCATAAACATACAAATATTGGTAAATAAATGATAAATCTTTCGAAATTTCAGCAAGGTTTAAGCTTTGTTGGTCTATAAATAAAGCTAGTTCGGGATATTCGCTGTTCAAGGTGCCATCTTCAAGATGGGCGATTTGATAGCGCAATTGCTTGAACGTATCAACTAAAGGGGTAAGCATAAGATAAATAACTAAAAAATTTATGGTCTTAGCTTATCACAAAGTCCGATACTGTCTAGTATTGGACATTAAAGAAGGGGTACTCCATGAAAATTAGAGCTTCATTTGTTCACATCATGCTATTAGCGGTTGCCGTGCTTACCTTAAACGGCTGTGCCACCTCCAGCAATGCCAGTCCGCAAGCAAAAAGAGAGATGGTACAAAGTATGCGCAGCGAAACATTGAAAACCTTGTATGTGCGCAAACCCGATGTGCAAAACCAAATTGCCACCAGTGCCGGTTATGCGGTATTCGATAATGCCAACGTCAATGTTCTGTTTGCCAGTTTCGGCGGCGGCTATGGTGTGGTAAAAAATAACCGCACCGGAAAATGGACCTATATGAACATGGGCGAGGCGGGTTTAGGCTTAGGCCTGGGTGTTAAAGATTTTAATGTGGTGATGGTGTTTCACACCGAAGCGGCATTAAACCGATTTATTGATCATGGTTGGGCGTTTGGCGGTAATGCCGATGCCGCGGCCAAACATAAAGACAATGGTGGTGCGGTTACCGCCGAAGCCATTGTTGATGATGTGACAGTTTATTCTCTCACCGAAACAGGTTTAGCCTTGCAAGCAGTGTTAAAAGGGACTAAATTCTGGGTAGATAATGAGCTAAACTAACATTTTTAAAGTCTTATGGTTGGAAAGTGGTCTATTTTAGATTAAATAGGCCACTTTTTTTTGTGTTATCCTTTTCCATTCAGCGCCTTAGCGCTTCCCGTTCAGATACTTTACCCGCATTCTATATAATTACACACCATTTAACATAATCTAATTTATGGGTTATTTAATTAAGGAGGTACTAATCAGGATATTTTTGGCTTCTAAAGAAGAATCCAGCTTGGCTGATTGTTCTTCGCTACTCATTACGAGTATCATCATCGTTGTAAACAATGGATAATTCAATGCAAGATGTTAATCCAAATAGCGGAAATTTGAAGGATCAACTGTGAAATTTCTATATTATCGTTTAACAAGTTTGCTGACTGTAAAGTTCATTAAGGATGGTTTCAAGTCAGAGCTAAAATGTTCTGGCCCTATTACCGAGCTAAACAAGAATCAGCTGTTAGAACTTTTTAACTCGAACGCTTTTAGAAAAGGCTTACCGCGTAACTATAAAATTGAATTTCATTTGTTGAAAGATTCAGGTCGATTAAGAATTGTATTTACCCGCTCACCCAATGAGTCAATCGAACAACGTATTCGGAATGCCTTCCGTTATTGCGATTATGAAAAGCCTTTAGACAAATCTAACCTCTTAAAAAAGTGATATAACTTTAGTTACGCCAAACCTTTAGCTAACATTCCTAAGCAACCACTTATGCTCTTTAGACTGTTACTTACTGAAAAACCAAATTTTTTACGCGCTTAGTATTCACTATTTGTGCTCATCTGTTAATCTGCTTTAAACGCCCTGCCGCCGTTGCAAACGAAAATCAAAGAAGGTGTTGGAAATTATTGATATGTAGATTTCCCTTTAGCCGCGATTACCCGCATATTGGTGATGATTAAAAACAATCAGGAACGAACAGACAGCCAAGCTAAATCGCGGAGCAGCCCGTAGGGAGTTCCGCTATTTCGCTGGATTTTCTGGTAGTGAATGTTAGCCCTACTTTTAAATATTAACTTCTTTGTATTTTTCAAAGCTAAAAAACAAATCCTTAATTTTTTGTAATTCCTCTATGTCTTGATAATCAAAACATTTAATGGACTTATTTTTTGAGCAAAAATCGATTATAAAGTTTTTACCTATTTCCTTTTCAAGCGAACCCTTGACCATTTTTAACTGCCTTTCAGCTAATTCAGGCTTAAATACAAAAGCCCCTTCAATAGCAATAGTAAATCCAATATAAATTTCGCTTACCCTAATGACATTCTCTATAACTTCAGTTGCCTTTGCTACTTCATCCTTGTAGTAACTAGCAACCCCTTTGTTGTAAAAGGTCACATCTCCGTAAATACTGTCTATTTCCGAATTTATTTTATAATATTTTTTGTACGTCTCACTTAGTGTTCGACTTAAGGTTTCGAGTTCTCTCTTGTCAATATCTATGTATCCAGAATATGTTTTTTCTGCCATTTCATTCAATTCTACAACCGCAAATGATAAGAGTGTTATGTCACTAGTGATTTCATTCTTAATTTTTAGAATTAGGTCTTTATACAACTTCCTCACTTTGCACTTCGCATGAAATGTTTTGTTTTTGTTGTATTCATTTATTGCGAAAAAGAAGGCCAGCGAGGCTATAACGCCCCCCATATAACTTCCCAGTCCAGACAAAATAATTTGTTTTTCCTTATTTGCTATTACGAATAAATAGCCCGCAAAAAAGATTACAAATATCATTAACCCTATGGTTAGCCAAACAGACCGATTCAATTCATGTTCCTCTTTCTATTTTTAAAGTAAAAGGCGTAGGTAATACTGCACTTTTTCTCATTTTGAAACGATTATACTGTAACCCATCTTCATATTAGTTACTTTGGTACGCAACAAATTGATAGAACTGGCAAAAGAGTAATATACGTTGCCGGCATTTCAAGCAACTTTAAAAATATGCTAATTGCTTGATTGCCTTAGCACATAACGTCCATCTATCTTAAGCTCGATTAAATGTATCCCTTTAAATGTGCGAAGAACGCGGGCTTCTGCATTTTCGGAAAAACGGATTTTCCTAAGGAAATCACAATCTGCGCGCGATTTTGGAAGGACCAAGGTATAGTCACCATTTGCGTTGCGGATTTTCACGTAGAACGCCTTCTCCGATCTGTCATATTTTCTTTCGCCTTTATCGTGAAGGGTGCCGGCAATTACATCATATTCTTCAATATCATTACTTCGAGCATAGTCGCTGCTGAGGTACATACCATAAAGCACAGCCGCAGCTAATATGAAAAGTAAAATATCACTAAATATCTTCATTGATATAATTTGCCCAACGTATTTATCCGTTTTTTATATGAAACTTTCAGTACGGTAAGAGCCATATAAACGCGCTATTAAATAAAAATCTCACTAAATCATAAAGTAATCGAAAAACACTTACCTCACAAGCACCCGGCCTACTCTACAGGTTCAACAGACTTCCTCTGATGGTCTATTCTTTTATTCGTACACGCGCAGTACGTACAGATACTTCCCCCATCATAAGGATCAATTCAATGAAGATAATTTCTTACACCATGGTATCAGCAGTACTTTTAGCATCGTCGTTTGCTGTCGCTGCGGAGGCAAAAAATCCGCAACAGGCATGCTGGGGACAGGCAACCAAGGTCTTTGCACAAACCGGGGCTATGGGCGAGCACAGCAGTGAACAACCCACCCCGAGAATGGGCTTACGTAATTTAGCGCGGTTATTATATGAAGCCGGAATTATCGATGATGACACCATGGAGGCACTAGGCCAATTCGTCGCCGATGAACTGGGTCTTTCCATCGACGCTTGTATGGACTAGCTAGGTTACATTGTTCTGCAGCTCAAGCGATAGAAGAGTCCTTAACCGCTCACATACGGCCGAATCATAAGTAAATAGCCACCAGCCTTCTGAGTTCTGGTGGCTAAATTGCAAGGCAGGCCTTCCCTACTCCAGCCCTTTCCCCGCTACTAATAACAATAAACACAGGTATCGTTTGAGTTAATTGTGGAAACATAGATAATACAACCAAAATAATAACAACAACTTAACAATGAGTTCCTTCCAAGAAACATTTAATCCGGATATTGAAAATCAGGAACAGCAATGGCTGAGCGATCGACGAGCCGCCGGCAACCTAGGCTGTGACGGCAGCAAAGATACCAAGGCACTGGCGTTTTCCGGCGGCGGTATCCGCTCGGCGACCTTCAACCTCGGGGTGTTGCAGGCATTGGCGAAAAACGACCAACTCAAGCAGTTTGATTACCTGTCTTCTGTTAGCGGCGGCAGTTACATTGCCACCTCCTATACCTGGTTTAAATCCCGTTTTCCCGGTCAGTTCCCCTTTAGCACCAATCGCCATGATAAGCGCGCAAGCGACATTCTTGGTTGGCTCAGAGCGCACAGTAGTTTTTTAACGCCCGGGTTTGGCGTCGATAAAAGTTCGCTATTAACGGCCATCTTAACCGGGACCCTGATCAATATGTTGATTATGGTGCCCGTGCTCCTGCTGCTGCTCTTTCTATTAAGTTATGAATTTTCTACGGATATCTCCGCCATAGCCATCCACGCTCCCTTTAATGGCTTTTCCTTGTTACGGGGCGCCGGCTTTATAACACTCATTGCCAGCTTTGGGTTGATGTTATTGACCGCCATCAGCACGGGCTTCGAGTCTGCGCGGGCGAACCACCGCACAGAAACGCTCAGATATTACTTAAGTAACCTCTTTCCCTTGGGTTTGGCCATGTTAGCCTTTGGTTATATACCTATTTTCCATAAGTTTTTTGAGCGTTTTGCCGAGTGGCTGGTGCACACCAGCTTTAGTATTTCTTTACTGGGTATGCTGATCACCCGGTATGCGGCGCACAGAAACGGCAGTGCCGATATTAAATATTCGCTGACCAGCATATTGATAGACTTAGGCCTACTGCTTACCTGCTTTGGTTTTGTGATGATAAGTTATCACTTTGCAGTGCAGTGGGAATTGCTACCCACCCTATTTTATCCCTTGCTGATTTTATCTGTGTTCCTGGTATTGGGCTGTAATATAAACGCCGTGTCTATGCACGGCTACTACAGAGACAGATTAAGAGACGCCTTTATGCCCTGTCATTTATCCAAACGCGATACTAATGACGAGCAGTGCGAACAAACGCTCAGCTATGATAAGCAGCTATTGTTGGGCGAGCTTAAAGCCACAGACGCGCCCTTTCCCATCATTAATTGCAACATTGAATTGCTGGGATCAACCAATGCTAAATATAAGAACCGCGGCGGCGACTGCTTCACCCTAACGCCCTTATATTCGGGCTCCGACAGCACGGGATATAGGGCGACCAAGGATTACATGGGCGGTAAGTTAGACCTGGCCAGCGCCTGTGCTATTTCCGGCGCAGCCATCGCCACCAATACGCCCATGACCCGTTCTAAGCAGCTGAACTTTATCATGTCACTGCTGAATCTGCGTTTGGGCTGCTGGCTGAAAAACCCGAATAAACCCACCAAACCGGCAAACTTTTTCAATAAACCCTGGTGGTACATGTATATGTTCAAGGATATGTTCGGCCAGGGTTTGAATGAACACCAGTCCTACATTCATCTCTCCGATGGCGGCCACTTTGAAAACCTGGCCTGCTACGAATTAATACGCCGTAAATGCAAGCTGATAGTGTGTTGCGATGCCGGTGCCGATCCCAACTACCAATTCCAGGATCTGGCCAGACTCATTAAGCTGGCTCGGGTTGATTTTGGTGCCAAGCTAGCCATCGATGTCAGTGCCATTAATCAAAAAGCGGCCACATCTAATATTGCCTGGACCGAAGGCAAAATTTCCTACGACGATGGCAGCTATGGCCGCTTTATCTATGTGAAGGCCAGCATGATCCAACATGTGAATGAAGAGCTGAAAAGTTATAAACGCATAAACCCTGATTTCCCACACCAGAGCACCAGTAATCAATTTTTTGATGAAATGCAGTTTGAAGCCTACCGGGAGTTGGGCTTCGAACTTACCCATCAAATGCTTAAGTCGGTTGATTTAGCGACCACGGCCACCAGCGGAGAGCAATAATGTCGAGTCTTTTATGTTCCAACTTTGAAATCGTTTGTGATCAACTCGGCTATCCGGAAGGTCCTGTCTATATGCAAGACGGTAGCGTGCTGCTGGTTGAAATCAAAAACCAGCAACTAACCCGGGTTTCGCCCCAGGGCGATAAAACCCTAGTTGCTAAAATAGCCGGTGGTCCAAACGGTGCCGCCATCGGGCCGGATGGCCAGGTCTATGTGTGTAACAGTGGCGGTTTTGAATGGCTGCCGGTCCCTCTGCCGAAACAAACCTTGTTTATCGGCACAGGAAAGTCACCCGAATATAAAGGTGGCAGCATAGATAAGGTCAACCTGGCTACGGCGAAAGTTGAAACTCTTTATACAAGTTGCCATACCGGCCGGCGGTTAAATATGACCAAGATGCAGTGGCAGGACCAGCCCCTTACCCCTGAGTTTGCGCTGCGCGGGCCGGACGATCTGGTTTTTGATAGCAAAGGCGGCCTGTGGTTTACCGATTGGGGCAAAGACGATGGCCGTGCCCGCGATATCACGGGCATTTACTATGCCGCAGCCGACGGCACCAGCATCAAGCAAATGGTCTTTCCGCTCAATGCACCAAACGGCATCGCCCTGTCGCCCGATGGCAAGCGCCTGTACACGGTGGAGACCTATACACGACGACTGCTCTACTGGGAGCTGTCGGCCCCCGGTGAAATTGCCCCAAACCCCAACTCGCTCGATGGCACTTACCTGCTCACAGGCTTTGAAGGCCAGGCTATTTATGACTCCATGGCGGTCGATGAGATGGGTAACCTGTATCTGGCCACCATGTTACCGCAAGGCAATAACCCCTGCAGCAATGGCGGTATTACCGTCGTATCTCCTGAAGGAGAGGTACTGGAATATATCGAGATCAATCTGGGCGAGGGTTTGTATGCGCCATTGCCCTCGAATATCTGCTTTGGTGGCGAAGACAATAAAACCGCTTATATCACCTTGGGTGCCAGCGGCATGCTGGTAAAAGCACAAATGAAAAATGCCGGCTTAACATTGGCGTTTAACGGCTAGTTCGGGAATAACTCGGTGGAGGGGCTCCCCTCTCTTCCTCTTAACCTTGGTTAATACAATGACATTCATAAAAATAACAAAACGTATACTGGTCTATGTGACGGGTGTAATCGTACTGGCTGGCCTTAGCCTATTTGCCTTGGTGCATTATCCCGCCTCGCAAATCCCGGACTATGTGCCGACAGAAGAAACCCGCTATCTGGATCAGGGCTGGGGGCTCGAGGCACATTCACCCGAACGTCAAACCTACTATTACACACCACAGGGCACCAGCTTAAAGGGCATAGAATATGACTGGCTGGCGCACCTGGAAATGCCCTGGGGCGAGACGCGATTTGCCGAGCCAGGACATTTAAAGGCCTACGGCTTTATCGTAGATGACACCCCAAGTCCTGAAAACCCCTATCAATACCCCTTAGGCTTTACCAAACACTTCGACCAGGCATCGGCCAGCGAACTGCTGGATTTAAGCTGCGCTGCCTGTCATAACGGTCAGCTCAACTACAAAAAAGACGGCAAACATTATGCACTGCGCATCGATGGCGGCCAGGCCATGCATGCCTTTACCACCATGAAACTGGGTCACTTTGTGCCAACCCTGGTGGCGTCGATGACCAGTACCTATCTCAACCCGCTTAAATTTGATCGCTTTGCTACCCAGGTACTGGGCGAGCAATATAACGACCACAACAAGGCCGTCCTCAGGAAAAAATTCGGCAAGGTGTTAATGCGCTTTTTAACCCAGGGCTTTAACGATACCAGTAAAGGCTTGTATCCGGTGACCGAGGGCTTTGGCCGCACCGATGCCCTGGCCCGTATCGGCAATACCGTTTTTGGCGATAATCTGGCGGCAGAGAATTATCATAAGGCCACCGGCCCGGTTAACTACCCGCCGCTTTGGAATATCTGGAAATTTAACTGGGTGCAATATGGCGCCTCGGTAAAACAGCCCATGGCGCGTAACATGGGTGAGGCGCTGGGGGTCGGCGCGCACATTGCATTGACCGACAGTTATGGTAATCCATTACCTCCTGAGCAGCGCTTCGATTCCTCCGTGTTGCCCGAGCAAATCTTCACCATAGAAACCACCTTGCAAAAACTCACGCCTCCGCAGTGGCCGGAAGATATTTTTGGCCCGGTCGATAGAGTCAAAGCGGCCGAGGGACAACATCTTTTTCAGCGCCATTGCGCCGGTTGTCATGGTCCACACCCGGCCAGCGACCTGGTTAAACAAATCGAAACGCCGTTAAAAGGCAAAGACCAACCGCTGTGGATAATGAGCGAGCTGGCCGTCAATGAGGTCGGCACAGACCCCAATGCCGCCTATAACTTTCTAAACTACCGCTTTGATCTCAGTAAAACGGGCCTAACTAACAGCGAAATAGTGCAAAAAGTCCGGGCTATGAATATCAGGCAGTTACAACGACTGGCCAAGGTGCTTCTTAACTCGCCGCGCCTTGAGCAGTTTTTGCAACAACCCGAGCCCCAAGCCGAGGCGTTAACCTTAACTACCAACTGGATAAGCGACCATCCACAGCAATACCAGGATATAGAGCAGCGCTTTAACAACTGGCAAAACAAATATGCCAAGTTAGCGGGTTTGGACCAGCTCATTGCTGAGCAAGGCGATAATGATGTTCAGCAAGACATCAAAACCGCCCTAATTCAGCAGCAACTGCGCTCCTTGGACGATGCGTTAGCCAAGCTCAGTGTGGAGACGCTCAGTCTGGGTGAAGCACTCAACATTACCGGCATCTATTTAAGAGAGAAGTACTATCAAGACAAAAACTTCTCGCCAGAAAAGCAAGCCTGTATGGACGGCTTTGGTGCCTTGGATTTACCGCAACAAAAAATGATCTACAAGACCAGACCCTTAGAAGGTATTTGGGCCACGCCGCCGTTTTTACATAATGGTTCTGTGCCCAATATCTACCAGCTGCTCTCGCCAGTCTCCGAGCGCGACAGCCAGTTTTGGGTTGGGCAAAGGGAATATGACCCGGTGCATCTGGGTTATGTGACCGAAAAAGAAGCGGGTCATGCCTTCTTGTTTGATACCCAAAAAGACGGCAATAAAAATATCGGCCATGAATTCAGGGATGGCTACATCCCCTACCAACCGGGTAATCCGCCCCAATATGGTGTCATCGGCCCGGCATTAGCGCCGGCGCAGCGCCTGGCCATTATCGAGTATTTAAAAATACATAAGGACTCGCCTGAGTCCACGCACGCTAACGCGAATGCTTCGGGATTGAGCCCATCGACTCAATGCGAAGGCCTGTAGAGGAACAAGATGAAAAAACTGATAGTCTTTTGCCTAACCGGCGTCATTGCGTTGGTCGCGGTGTTATTTGTCATTAACCAGGACAAAAAGCAAAGCAGCCTGGGGATTGTTATTCCAGCCGATGAGCAAACCCATATCGCCGATATTATTTCATCGGCGGTGCAAATGGTGGATCGCAGCCAGGCAGCCACGGCGCCTGCCCCATACCGCAGGGATGTCCATGCCAAGGCCCATGGCTGTGTTAAGGCTACTTTTAGCGTACCGGCGCTCAGTGACTCGCGCTTAAAGCACGGGATATTTGCCAAGCCGGATCAATATCAGGCCTGGGTTCGTTTTTCCAGCGGCGATACCCGACCCCAAGCGGATGGCGTCAAAGATGCCAGGGGCATGGCCATTAAAGTCATGGGCGTTGACGGTAAAAAGCTGCTGCCGCTGGAGCAGGATGCACAAACCCAGGACTTTGTGATGATCAACAGCGATGTGTTTTTTATTAAGGACGTCGCCGAATATGCCAAGTTTATGCAATACCAGGCACAAGGCAGCAAGTTTGGTTACTTTTTCAATGACTTTAACTGGAACATCTTTAAGTGGCACCTGAGGTCGCTCTACCTCGGCGCTAAAACCCTCAAGACGGCGCCGGACAGCCTGCTAACCGAGCAATATCACAGTCTCTCAGCCTATCGTTTAGGCCAAGAGCAGTTTATGAAATACAGCGCCAAGGCCTGTACGAGCAACACCGCCATCGCCGTAAACCGTGATAAGCCCAACTTTTTACGCCAGGAACTGAGCGAGAACCTTGGTCAAACCGGCGCCTGTTTCGACTTTATGGTGCAACTGCAAAATACGGATAAGTACATGCCGGTGGAAGACACAAGGGTAAAATGGCAAAGCGAGGACTCGCCTTTTATCAAGGTCGCCCGGGTTGAGATACCCGAGCAGCACTTTGATACTCAAGAGCAAAATCAGTTTTGTGAAAACCTGTCTTTTACCCCTTGGCATGCCGTAAAGGCGCTGGAGCCTGTGGGCGGGATCAACCGCTTACGCAAAGCTGTGTACAACGGCGTCTCCCGTTATCGCCATGATAAAAACGGCCAGGAGATGTTCGAGCCAAAGGGCTGGTGCCTGAAGCTCGACGGCAGTGAGTGCGAAGCCGAGTAATGCTAGCTAAACGCTAGAGCGGCTTCTTCTTCCTGGCCATGGTTTATCACCTTATTACGTCCCGTTTCTTTGGCGCGATACAGGGCGTTATCGGCACAGGTAAGCAAGCCCATCAGACAAGGTGTGTCGGGTGTTTTTTCCGCGGCGCCGATACTTACGGTAAAGGTCAGCGCCGCCTTGTCGGGAAGCTCGATTTCAATCGCGCCAATGGCGTGGCGCAGGTTTTCAGCCACCGCCAGGGCACTGGCAATATCGGTTTCGGGCAGCACCACCACAAACTCTTCGCCGCCATAACGCGCCAGTGAATCGCTGGCCCTTAGGTTGGCCTTGAGAGTTGCGGCCACTTGCTTTAATGCCTCGTCGCCGACCAGGTGACCGTGCACGTCATTGATCTTTTTGAAGTAATCGATATCCAGCAGCAGTAATGACATGGGGTGCTGATAACGCTTGGCATTTTCAAACAGCTCTTCGCCTATCGACATAAACATACGACGGTTGTTGATCCCCGTCAGCGCATCGGTGGCAGCGAGGGCCTTTAGCTCTTTTTGGTAGAGATCTATGTTGTGGCTGAGTAAAGCCATGATGAAATAGGTTTCTATCATGGTCACGTAAATAACCGAATAAAATAACTGGCGTTCAGATTGACCATCAAGCGAAATAATGGGTGTGGTGCCCCCTGCCTCTGAGCATAAATAAAAAAGAATGCCGCTGGCTAAACTAAAGATAAATTTTTCCACTCGATCATTTTCGTTAAAGAGCAGAAAAACCCCAGGGGTGATAATGAGATAATAAAAATGAAATCCAGCACCGACGCCAAAGGTATGCACACTAAAGAGGTAAACGTGTGCCATCAGTACGGTAAAAAACCATACCTTGGCCCCTCGGTAGAAGCGTTTATGGGAGAACAACAAACCCACGCCATAACAGGCAACAAAGACCAAGTTAATAGCTGCGACTGAGGTCTGGTTTAACGAAAGAAGAAAATACAGAGCGTACAACAAGGCAACCACACAGGTCACCACACTAACCAGGTTAGTGGTTTGCACCTTTGTTGCTTCAACGTGTTCAAGGCGATCCGTGCCTATATTTATAAAACCCAGGTGAACAAGTTTTCTTATCATAGGGAGCGATTTTTACCGACGGCGCTGTGGCCGCACACTTTATTATTGTGACCTTATTCTGCCACAGCCTTTGTTTATATGTTACTTAATCAATGTGAATTTTTAACCTTATGGTAACTTTATTGATTAAATCAGAATACGCCTGGGATCAAGCGATAGCGCACCCGCTTGGTATAATCCCTGTAACCCACTAACTCGTTTTGCAAGGTTTTATCTTCTAATCGAGTTCTTATCAGGGTAATAAGGATAGCGAAAGCGGTTGGGATCAGAGTCCAGAAAGAGTCCAGCGCCAGCACTATGCCAAACAAGGCCAGAATACTTCCCGCATACCCGGGATGGCGAATTAATCGATACGGGCCAGTATCACACACCACATGGCCCCGCTCCGTTTGAATGCGCACCACACTGGCGAAAAAGCGGTTTTCCACCAATGCCCAGGTAGCATACCAATAGCCAAGGGCGACCAAGATAAAACCCAGACAATTAAGCCACAGGGGAAGAGAATTAGACCATGAATACCTATGGTCCAGCGCGGCCACTATGATCATGGGAAAACCTATGCTGATAGCCATTAAAGGAGCCAGTACCTTATCCCAGGGTTTGGCTTTTTTAATGCTTGCAATATTATGCCGCTCGGCTATCAGCCCAGGATTATGTCGCTCTGCCAACATATGCCCGCCAACACCAAAGACAAACACCAGTGCCGAATAAACCCAAGCCTGCCACCAATAAATATCCGAGCTACAAATAAATAAGATCACCGGAAATGAAAGATACAGCAGGATAAGGTCAAGCCATTGACGTGTGGTCATGCTTTGCGGGGCGGTTTTTAAGTGTGAATTGGCTGGCATTTCAGTACCAAAATAAGGGTTAACAGCGAGACTTGCTGGTTAATCCGTGCACATGGCGTATTCGGCGACGCCATCGAAAATTCTTTGGTAGCAGCCGCAGGGATCATTATCAACCTTGCACTGGCCAATGACTTCACTGCCTTCGCCCACAAAATCGCCGACAACAAGACAATCTCCCTCGCATTCAGAACCACTGCGACATTGTTTGCCGGCATCGGGATACTTGTATATACAAGCGGGGATGGCATTCATACACACAGCTTTTATCACCCCGCCCTTATCTAGGCAGGCGATCACATCAATGCGCGCTAGGGCATCTGCCCTCATTTGTTGCAAGGCAGCGTCCGGATTCTCGTTTGCGGCAAACAAGCCAGACGAAAATAATAAGGCAATAATGAGTTTCCAGTATTTCATAATTCCAACGTGTAATTATCACTGTGGCGTCGGGCTCTGTGTGTAAGCGTTAAAACCCAGACGCAATTATTAGGCGAACCTTTGCTAATTATAGATTCAAATACTAATTGTCACTCGAATTACCCGCCCTAAGTCGTTACTATTTAGCAAACACATTATTCGAGAAAAAACCTTAGATGATCGAACAAGAAATAGCCCAGGTAGAGCGCTACTACCAGATGGCGATTGATTTCCTAGTAACTTACAGTGCTCAGCTGGTATTGGCTCTGATACTACTGGTTTTCGGGCTCTGGTTGGCACAACGCATTAGCCGCTGGATATTCACCCTAATGCAGGGTCGTAACATAGACATTACCCTGACGACCTTTACCAGTAACCTGGTACGCGTCTTACTTATTGTCACCTTTGTGGTCATCGCTCTGGGTAAAGTAGGCATCAGCGTGACTCCCTTCGTCGCCGCCATAGGTGCTGCTTCCCTAGGTGCTGGTCTGGCATTGCAAGGCATGTTGTCAAACTATGGCGCGGGTCTGGCCATCATTGCCACCCGCCCCTTTGTGGTCGGCGACACCATTACGGTTAAGGGCGTCACAGGTCAGGTCAGCGCCATTGAGCTGGGCATGACGCATTTGCGCGATGAAGACGAAGTGGAGATCACCATTCCCAACAAGCATATTGTCGGTGAAATCATCCACAATTCATTCGATTACTCTCTAGAAGAAGGTACCATTGGCATTGCCTACGATGCCGATTATGAGCAGGCGGAAGCCTTGATTTCTGAAGTATTAGAGTCGCAAACGGGTATCGCGCAAACACCCAAACCTCAGGTAGGGATTAACGAATTTGCCGACAGCAGTGTGGTGATCTTATATCGCTATTGGGCGCCCACCAAGGCCAAGGTCGCCACCCGGCTTGAAATCAACAAGGCAGTATTTCAGGCCTTACAACAGGCGCATATAGAGATACCCTTTCCTCAGCGTGTGGTTACACTTAAGCAAGAAGCCCATTCTTAACCTTCTTAATCTAGGGCACGCTCCGGCGTGCCCGCACGCTTAGACCCTGCCACCCTAGCCCGCGCCAATAGGCTATACTCATAGCAAATAAAAAGTGTTTAAAAACAGGGCGTAAATATGTTCTTTGGTTTAATGTCGGCAAATATCCGCAATAAAGTTCCGCTCGCCGCAGCCATGCTGATTCTTATTGCTATCGCACTGATAGGGATAATGCTTGCATACGAGCCCGCGGATGTTGAACCTGCAGCCAGCGCCGAGGTTAGTCCCCCACTCACGCCCTCGCAGGCGAGGTTAAATGAGACCCCGGATCTACTCAGTCCCGACTTTATCGCCACCAAGGGCAGTCACTGCGAAAAGTATTACCTTATCTATAAGCAAGAGCCTAGCCAGCACAATGAAGAAGTCGCGCGGCAGGTATGTCGTAATTTCAATTAGCAACCGGGCCATCACCTGTAAGAAATGCCGCCGGGAGCCACTTTTACTCCCTTACCCGAGTGCAAAACATTGATATACAACTCAATACAATCTCATGTATGATGACCGAGTTATGAATAAAATGTTACTATCTGGGCAATATGATGAATGGGAAAGATAATAACTGGATTTTAGTCGTCGATGACGACATCGAGTTAGCGCAACTAGTGTCAGGGTTTCTTGAAACCAACGGCTATAAAACCAAAATTGAGCACAACGGCTTGAAAGCGCTGCAAACCATAATCACCGAGCAGCCTACTCTGGTGGTGCTTGATGTCATGCTGCCGGATATGGACGGACTGTCTGTATGTCGCCAGGCTCGCTATGGGTACCCGGGGTTAGAGGGCACCTACGACGGCCCTATCCTTATGCTTACCGCCTTGGACAATGACATTGATGAAGTAGCCGGCCTCGAAACCGGTGCCGACGACTACTTAGCCAAGCCGGTGCGCTCGCGGGTTCTGCTAGCCCGGGTACGTGCTCTGTTGCGCCGCAACCCTCATGAAGTGGCGCCTTTACCTAGTACAGAAGTACAGGAACAAGAGCCGGTTGAAGATGAGGCCTTAATAAAGTTCGATGATCTGGTAATAGATAAGAAGTATCAAAGCGCCGAGCAAAACGGCAAGGCCGTAGATTTGACCACAGCGGAATTTGAATTACTGGCGCTGCTTGCCAGCAATCCTGGGGTGATCTGCGACAGGGAGTTTATATCCGAGCATTTTGCCAAGCTTGGCTATGAAAGCTCCAATAGAACCATAGACTTGCGCGTATCACGTATTCGTAAAAAGCTTGGCGATGATAACCATCCTTCGACTAGAATTAGAACTATCCACGGTAAAGGCTATCTGTTTGTAGGGGATAGATAACACGATGCGCTTTAAACTGGTATTACTCTTATTTTTACTCCTAGGTACCGGGCTTTGGCTCAGTACCTCGGTGCAGGGTAATGACGGTACAGAACAAAACTCGGTGGCACAGCTTGAGGCACAACTGCCGCAGGCCAAGGGCGCAGACAAAAGTCTGATTTTAACCGAGCTGGTTGAAGCCTATCGTGATAACAATCCGCCGCGCAGTTTAGACTATGCCGAGCAGGCCTTGGCCATCTTTGCCAAGTATCCTAATGCTAAGCGTCAGATCACGGTCCTTAATAACATGGCCTGGGCCCATATCACCCTGGGCCAATACGAGCAGGCACAGGCCCGTACCGATCAAAGCCAGGCTTTGTCTAAAGAAGCCGACTATAAACGCGGCCTGTATGTATCTGTTACCATGCAGGGGATCATCTATTGGCGTACCGCCAATTACCAGTCCGCACTGAAAAACTTTGAGCAGGCACTTGAGATAGCCGAGGAGCAAAAAGACACCCGCGGCATCGCCAACACCACCAATTATATTGCCATTATTCACCAGACCTTGGGCGAGCCAAAAAAAGCGCTGGAGTATTTTCAAAGCGCCTTTGAACTGCAACAGCAAATTGGCGAAGAGAAAAGCATCGCCGTATCTCTCAATAACCTGGCCAATATACACGGCACCAGCGGCAACTACAGTTTAGCCCTGGATTACCAACTAAAGTCCCTGACCATACGCGAGCGTATTAACGATGTTCCCGGCCTGGCGCAGGTGCTTGGCAACATAGGCCTAACCTACTTCTATCTTGAAGACTATGATATGGCCTTGTCTTACCTGCAGCGGGCACTGGGTTATTACGAAACCCTGCAGGACAAGCTTGGCATTGCCGAAATGCTGACCAACCTGGGAGCCGTGCACCAACGTAAACACCAATTTGATGCGGCACTGCATCAATATCAATCCGCCTTGGAACTTGCCCAGGAATTGGATGATGTTGCCATGATGGCACGTATAAAAATTGATATTGCCAGCGCCTATATAGAGTTGGGTGATGCGGGCTTGGCTCAGGAATACGCCGAGCCAGCATTGCAAAAAATCATTGATTTAAAAATTATCCCCCTGCAGGCCAATGCCTTGTTGGTCAGCGCCAAAACGGCCAGACTCAAAGGCGAGATAACCCAAGCCATACATTTAACTAATCGCTCCATAGAGGTGGCAACTGATGTTGAAGATAAGCGCATGGTGCGCGATGCCTATCAGTATCTCTATCAGATCTATAAGGACAAGAATGAACTGGCCGAAGCGCTTCACTACCTGGAGCTGTTCAAGCAGGTCAACGATGAAATGTTTAACTCAGAGAGCGATCAGCGCGTTGCCTTCTTATTAAGCCACTTTGAAGCAGAAAAAAGAGAACAGCAGATCAAACTCTTGCAGGCGGATCAAAGCCTAAAACGCAGCGAGATTGAACAGCAAAGATACACACGTAATGTGTGGATCGCCTCCCTGTGCGCCAGCTTTGCCTTTATCCTGCTTTTCGTAAAGCGGATGCATCAAAATAAGATAAACCGCTCATTAAATGAAAACATCAAATCGCAGCGCGAGCTGATTCAAGCGGTTGCCCATGAATTTAGGGCGCCCTTGGCACGGGTGCAACTGGCCTTCGATATGCTTGAGGACTCACTTAATGGCGACAACGGCAAGCTGTTAACCACCAAGATAAATAATGGCCTTACCGAGCTCGAAAAGCTGGTCAAAGAAGCGTTGGATTTTATCCAATTAGAGAATAAATCTCGGGCGCTACACACCAGTGAAATTAAGCTCGGCAATCTACTGTCGCGACAACTCGAGTCCCATGTCGACCTCTACGCCGATATTCATTTCGAGCTCACCGAGAAGGGACCCCAGCCTTGTGTGGTGCAAGCCGACAGTCATCAATTGAACCGCGCTGTTTCCAATATAATTCGCAACGCCGCCCGTTTTGCCGAAACACAGGTGCATGTCACTTTAAATAACCTAGCGCACCATTATGAGATCTGTATTGAAGACGACGGTCCCGGTATTCCCGTAGCCGAGCGCCAACGGGTGATCGAACCCTTTGTGCGCCTCGACTTAAGTCGTTGTCGCGATTCAGGCGGTGTGGGCCTGGGTCTGGCGCTGGCGAAAAAGATAAGCGAAGCCCATGGTGGTAAGTTGATCGTAGGTTCATCGAGCCTAGGCGGCGCCAAACTCACCATTCGCTGTCCGAAAAAACCACCCACCATCAATAACGCCTAATGTAGGTCGGCCTTCAGGCCGACAAATATACACATGATTCACGCTGTAGCTCGGCATTTGCCGCCAAGGTTGTAGGTCGGGCTTTCAGAGCGACGCTTAAGCAACATTCTTCCTTTGTCGGCGCAAAGCACCGACCTACAAATGGCACCATCTCGTGGTAGGTCGGCCTTTAGGCCCGACGATTAAGCATCATTCTTCCTTTGTCGGCGCAAAGCACCGAGCTACATATAGGCACCATCTCGTGGTAGGTCGGCCTTCAGGCCGACAAATATGCACATAATTCACGCTGTAGCCCGGCCTTTGCCGCCAAGGTTGTAGGTCGGGCTTTCAGAGCGACGATTAAGCAACATTCTTCCTTTGTCGGCGACAAAAAAAGCATCGCCCACAACACCGACCCACATTAGGTCGCTTCTATCCCAACAAAAAAACAACATAAAGACCCACTTTTGGAATAAAGTGACCGACCTATACGCAAATTGCCTAGAAATTATCAGTTAATTTGATAACTGCAACTTATCGAATAATTCTTCTATTTTTCCGATACTTACCATACTTATTTAGGATTTTTTTGAAAGTTTTTTGTCATTACTGTGTACAAAAGGTTAAATTTATTTGATCTTTAGTGTCCATATGTATATAAATGTATATGTTGAGTCATTGAAATTGATTCCTCACTCCTCTCAGAGTTAAGGGATCACGTTATATTTTTTAGCAAGTTCAAATATTTATGCCTGAGCACCAGAAGCCGCAAAGATAAATAGCATTGAACACCAACTAGTAGGTCATACGCGTTTTCGCGGTGTACGGACAACACCAAGGTAACGCCAACCCCTACACACATTGGAGCAAAGTTATGAAGGTAACAAAAATAGCGAGCGCCTTAGCGGCATTAACACTTAGCGCAGCAGCAAGCGCTCAAGCAGACGATTCTCGTTTTGTAATCCAGGTTGATAACAACAGTAAAGGCGTTATCAAAGCACTAGCCATTCAGTCTGGCGCAGAAATTAAAGTAGATGGCGAAGGTTTCTTTGCCGCTAGCTTCCCTGGCATGGACCTTTCTCAGGTTAAGGGTGTTCTTAATAACCCACATGTAAAACTAATTGAAAAAGACCAAATCCGTAAGCCATTCGCTCTATACAACGACGATGCCGGCAACCCTATGACCGGTCAGCTTACACCGTATGCTGTGTATCAGTCACAGGCTAACCAAGTACCTTTCATCGCCGGCGCAGGCATGAAAGTATGTGTTATCGACTCTGGTCTTGATAAATCAAACCCTGATTTCAACTGGGCTGGCATCACGGGTGATTATGACCCAGGCACAGGCGATTGGAATGTAAACGGTGGTCCACACGGCACGCACGTAGCCGGTACCATTGGCGCCAGCGATAATGAATACGGCGTAGTGGGCATGGCCCCAGGCGTTGAAATGCACATTGTTAAGGTATTCACCGAGCGCGGCTGGGCTTACTCTTCAGATCTTGCCCATGCAACTAACCTATGTAGCCAGGCCGGTGCCAACATCATCAACATGAGCCTAGGTGGCGGCGGCAGCAACAGCATTGAAGGTAATGCCTTTGCTGAATTCAGTGCCAATGGTGGTCTGATCGTAGCGGCGGCCGGTAACGATGGTAACTCAGCTGCTTCTTATCCTGCAGCCTACCCTGCAGTAATGATGGTTGGTGCCAACGACGCTGACAACAAGATTGCATCTTTTTCTCAGTTTCCAAGCTGTACAACCGGCCGCGGCAAGCGCGCCAACTTCGATGAAACCATCTGCGTTGAAGCAACAGCCGGTGGCGTTCAAACGCTTTCTACCTACCCTGCGGGCATGGCGGGCATTGCAGCGCTAAATGCCGATGGTACTTTCTATAGCACGGCGGGCATGGAAAACGGCGGTGATGTTACGGCTGCAGCTTATTTCATGGGCACAGCAGAGTCTGTTGACAGCGGCGCTAACGGTCGTGTTTGTGTTATCGACCGCGGTAATATCAGCTTCCACGATAAAGTTGCTAACTGTGAAGCCTCAGGCGGCGTCGGTGCGGTTATCGTCAACAACGTTGATGGCGTACTTTATGGCACCCTAGGTGATTTCAACAGCACCTCAATTCCTGCTGTAGGCGCAGACTTGGCTGACCGCGATGCCCTAGTTAACGCTGCATCAATCAACGTCAGCGTGACCGCATCAGATTATGGTTACATGAGCGGTACCTCTATGGCTTCACCTGCGGTAGCCGGTGTTGCAGCCCTGGTATGGTCAAACCACACCGAATGTACGGGTGAGCAAATCCGTGACGCATTGAAGATGACTGCCGAAGACCAAGGTGCAGCGGGTCACGACGTATACTTCGGTTACGGTATCGTTAAGGCCAAGGCCGCGCACGATTACCTAACGCAAAACGGTTGTGGCAACACCCCAACTCCGGGTGAGCTATCACTGAGCGCCACACATACCTTTGCCAAAGGCAAAAACCAGGTAGAGCTTGTAGCCCTAGGTGCGTCGTCTGGTAGTGCAGATATCTACCGTGATGGTGCCAAAATCGCCACTGTTGCCAATGGTACTCAGTACAACGATGCCTTCTCACGTAAGGCTAGCGGTACCTACACCTATAAAGCCTGTGATCAAAACACCACAGACTGTACTGCTGAGCAAGTGATCTCTTTCTAAGCAGAAACTAATTTCTAGTTGGACCTTAACCAAAGCAGTGCGCCCATCCCCATTGGGCCTCTGCTTTTTTTCTTCATATACCCGACCCAAATTCTTTAACGCCACTGCGCGTACCAAGCCCCCCATATAAGCGATAGGCTTTAACCTGGCCAATGCATCAGGCGCTGCCAACAGCTTGCCAACGAGGAACACCTGCAACCTTGAGCCCCCTTGCCCCTGGTATTAACACAGGCATCTAAGGTCAACCTCTCAAGGCTTATAAAACCCCTAGTTAAAGCCCCACAAGCAGCTTTAGTGCAAGACTCTGCTCTTTTGACACCAGTCCCCTGCTCCGCTTTCCAGCAAGGCTGAGCGCCTATCGGCCAGCACTCGGAGTTCGTTTGTATACAGTGTATACATGTTCTCGCCACGGTTTAAAATCAGCAGGTTGTGATACAAACTCATATACATTTACATGCTCTCTGGGTTTTTCTCCGGCCTGGGAATGCCCCTGCACATCTCTGCATAAATAACGCGCAATAGTGCATAAATACTGGCTTTATAGGACATTTGTCCTGCTAACAATTCTATTGCAATTTACACATCAATAGACAAAAACACGAAATTCTTCCGATGAAGAAAAAATATTTTGTCATTTTCCTGTAATAAAAACCCCTTTTAAATCAACCTTCTGCATACTTTCTATACGTTTTTTATAAATAAATGTGAATTTTTTGCGTCATTTTTATTGATCATATACAAATGAAGGTATATAACTATATACATTCGCATACAAGAAGTGCGAGCGTGCGACTTACAGGGAGAATGAAGTGGGTACGTACAAGTGAACCAACCATAAGTTAAATTTACATACAACAGGAGATCAGATGATGAAAACGCCCAAGAAGTCATCTTCCAAACTAATCAAAACACTAGTAGGTACTACACTATTAGCTGGTATCAGTCCTGTTGCTTTAGCAGTAGCGCAAGCGCCACACAAAGCAGCACCAGAATACGATCAACAAACTGTTATCGTTAAGTTCAAACAAAAAGTAGCAAAGAAAGAGCGTAAAGAGCTTGCTCGCAACCTTGGCGTATCTTTCAAAGATAAAAACAATGACGGTGTTGATGACCGCCTACGCAACATTGCTAACGGTCGCCTTGCGGTACTAGATCTTGGCCAAGGCCGTAAAGTTGATGCGGTATTGGCTGGCCTTAAAAACCACCCACTTGTAGAGTATGCAGAGCCTAACTTCATCGTTAAGCATCAAGCGACTCCTAACGACCCTAGCTATGCAAACCTTTACGGCATGCAAAAAATCTCTGCCGAAGCGGCATGGGATTACACCATCGGTGATGCATCAGTAATCGTGGGTGTTATCGACACAGGTTTCGATTTCCAACACCCTGACCTTGTAAACAACATCTGGCGCAACCCGAACGAGATCCCTGGAAACGGTATCGATGACGACGGTAACGGTTATATCGACGACATCCACGGTATCTCAGCCATCCTAGACAATGGTAACCCTCAAGACACTGGTCTTCACGGTACTCACGTAGCCGGTACTATCGGTGCTCAAGGTGACAACAACCTAGGTGTTGTTGGTGTAAACTGGCGTACCAGCATGGTAGGTTGTAGCTTCCTGGGTTCAGGTGGTGGTACCCTAGCCGATGGCGTTCAGTGTATCGACTATATGATCGGTCTTAAAAATGCTGGTAACAACGTTCGCGTTCTTAACAACAGCTGGGGTGGCGGTGGTTTCACGCAAACTCTTAAAGATGCAATCACAGCAGCTAACAACGCCGATATGCTATTCGTAGCGGCAGCAGGTAACGATTCATCTGATATCGATCCAGGCGGTTTCTACCCTGCAGGTTATGACGTACCAAACGTAATGGCCGTTGCTTCTACCGACAGCCAAGACAACCTTTCAGGTTTCTCAAACTTCGGTGACGAGCTAGTACACATTGCCGCTCCTGGTCACTTCATTGTTTCAACTGTTCCTGGTGGTGGCTATGACACACTAAGCGGTACTTCAATGGCCACGCCTCACGTAGCCGGTGCTGCAGCGCTTCTATTATCTGGTAACCCAGACCTAACTACTGCGCAGCTTAAACAGGTTCTAATGAGCACGGGTGATGACTTAGCCGCATTACAAGGCAAAACCATCAACGGCAAGCGCATGAACGTGTTTAATGCCTTGGCTGATTCAGGCGGTACGGGTCCTTCATTCTTTATGAATGCCACACCTTCGTCTGCAACGGTTAACCAAAGCGAAAGCCAAGACTTCGTTATCGACCTTACCGCTGCCGGTGGTTTCACAGGCGATGCGACTCTAAGCCTGTCTACTGTTCCAGCTTTAGATGCACAAGTGCTATTTAGTCAAAACCCAGTTGCTGCTGACACAGCCACAACTATGACTATCAACACTACAACTGCAACTGCTCCTGGTACATACCAAATGACGGTTACAGCGGTAGACGGTGATATCACTAAGACATTACCTCTAACTCTTCGTGTATGGCCTGAAGGCAGCACCTCTACCAGCTTCAGCAATAACGAAGCGGTATTGATTGCCGATGATGCACCAGAAGCACCAGCTGAGAGCGTAATCAATGTACCTCACGAAATGATCATCACTGAGGTTGCAGGTCACGTTGACATCACTCACGACAACATCGCTGACCTAGTGATCAAGCTAGTAGCACCTAACGGTAAAGAGTCTGTACTTCGCAGCTTCGAAGGCCAAGCGGGTAACCGTCTTGAGATGGACTTTGTAAACTACGACCACGAGCTTGATAACGCTCTAGGTAACTGGACGCTACAAGTAGAAGACCACAACAACAACAACGCCGGTATTCTAAACAACTGGACGTTGAAGCTAAGCGGCGCACCTCTAGGTGCTACTGACTTCGCTCCTAACGTGTCTATCGCAACTCCTGAAAACAACAGTGCCTTCCTTGTTGGCGAAACTGTAAGTTTCTCTGCAAATGCAAGCGACACTGAAGATGGCGACCTAACTTCAACTGTTGTATGGACGTCAAGTGTTGATGGTGTTATCGGCAACGGTGCAAGCTTCACTAAGTCTGACCTATCTGCTGGCGACCACGTAGTAACGGCTTCTGTTACCGACTCAGCGGGTCAAACGACTAACCAGAGCATCGAGTTCTCTGTAGCAGCTGCTAACACTACGGTAAGTGGTTCTAACAACACAGCCATTGCACTTCCTGAGTGGGGCGGCCGTGTATTCACTGAAATCGACCTACCTACCGGTGTTGCTATCGATGCCCTAGAAGTGTCTGTAAACATCTCTTACGATTCAGTTCAATACTTGAACGTTTGGTTACAGTCTCCTGCTGGTACTCTAGTGAAACTAGTAACTTGGCGTGACTTCTGGAATAAAGACCTTATCCATACCTTTACTCCAGTAGAATTCGCAGGTGAGTCAAGCAAGGGTAAATGGCGCCTATACGCTGAAGATACGTCAAGCTACACCATGAACGGCGTACTTAACAGCTGGAGCATCTCAGCATCTAACGGTGACGCGATACTACCACCACCGGCTGAAAACACTGCACCTGTAGTGACTATCACTGCACCTACTGGTGGCACTAGCTTCAACCTAGGCGACAGCGTAACCTTCGAAGCAACAGCTATCGACGCAGAAGAAGGTGACATCAGTTCACGTATCGATTGGTACTCAAACTTCAACGGTAAGATTGGTACTGGCGGTCTATTCAGCACTAACTCACTAGTTGCAGGCGACCACACAGTAACTGCGGTAGCGTGGGATAATGATGAAGCATTCGACTCGAAGCAAGTAACTCTGACTGTTGTAGATGCACCTGCAAACGAAGCGCCTGTAGCTGACTTCAGCTTCGCCGCTACTGACCTTAACGTTCAGTTCACTGACCTATCTGGTGACACTGACGGTGCGGTAACAACTCACTCTTGGGACTTCGGTGACGGCGCTAGCTCAACTCTAGCTAACCCTTCACAC
>NZ_PQCE01000115.1:0-17201 GCF_002964725.1 Pseudoalteromonas sp. T1lg76 | reverse complement strand
TTCGCCTGTGTGCGCATGAGTGAGGGAGTATATGGCGGGTAACTGAACCTCGGCTTTATACTGCCACAACCCCTGTTGCTGCGCGGGCCAGCAGCCCAAGGTGCGATTATTTTCAAGCAAGCACACCGGTATGGCCTCGGGCAAAGTCCAGCGAATATTAACCTGCGTTGTACAGGCTTGTTCTTTGTTTTCAACCACACAAAATTGCGGCGAAATTTCCAACAGCTCGTCCCCGTATGCAGGCATGGCGGTCATAACCACCGCGCTGCCGATCACTGCTGTCGCCGCCAAACTCATCATACTAAAAAAGGTGCTTCACACCGATAAACAAGGTCAACGAGGAAGAGTCCTTAAACAATGGGCTGGCCTCGGCTTGGGTATGATAATCGATATATCCAAAGTGCATACGCAGCGCATTATGCTCGTCGACTAGGTAGCTGACATCAATTTTAGCATAGGGTTGTATACTGCTACCAACGACAATGGCACCATAACCGCCTGTTTCTTCGCGACTTAAGCCATAGAAGTAGTCGTTCTGCTCGGAACTGCTGTAATTGATGCCAATATTGGGCTCCAATACCCATTGCCCGATACGATATCCCCAACGCCAACTTGCTTGAGCACGCCAGCCGCGATACACATCGCTGACATCCGCCAAGGCCTTGGCCTGAAATTGCCCTATTCCGGTAAAATAATGATATTCAAAACCGGCATCGAAAGCCCAGCGGCGCGTATCAAGCTCATCGACCCTCACTCTAGCCGGGCTGTCAGCGAGCAGAGAAGAGCTTCCTGCTTGCAGCGCGAAGACATTGCTGGGATGCCAGTCGACAAAAAACCGCGTTTCCGGGTTAATCTCGGTAATGGCGCTGAGCACATGCTCGTCTTGGTTGACAAAGGTGTAGCCCACCTGATTATTATCGAGATACCAGGTATCGGTGTAATAAGCGACATCGGGAACCAGGTACAAGTGCACATTGTCGCCTCCGTGCAGCGGGTTGCTCATCACTCCGTAACCGATGTTAATGCCAAGATGCCATTGTTCTAACGGCACCTCATTGGCATGCACAGCGCTACCCAACGCAGCCAAAACGGTGCTCAACACGGAAGTATGAAGCCCTAAACGCATATGGTTCCCCAAGAATAAACGAGCCGCTATCCTAGCAACAGTCAAGGTTTTGTTCAGTATGCAATAACAATTGTTAACAAATCGCGCCCTTTTGGTCACCTAAACGCCATTTATAATTGCTTCGCCAACTGCCAACAGGCGCCAAGCGCCGGCTCGGACAGCCGTCGCTGCAAGGCCACCAGGCCAATTTCAAAAGGTGCCGGTGCATCACCCACCTTGACTATCTGTACCTTGTCACTAAATGGGCTGTTTTCTAACACCACCTGCGGGATCAAGGCCACTCCCAGGCCTAAACTGACCATGGAAACCAGAGCCTCATGGCCGCTGACCTGAGCATAAATGGGCGGCTGTATTCGCCTTGTTCGCCACCAATTAATCAGCCGGCTTCGATTCTCGCCCTGCTCGGGAATAATAAAGGGCAATTGTTCCCAGGCAATCGTCCCTCCTTGATTAATTTGCTGGCTCACCTCGCAGGGCATTTTTGGGGCGATAAACACCAGCTCCGACCAACCTAAACGGCAAAATGCCAACTGCTGTGCTAGACGTGCGGGTTTCGCGGCGATGGCCACATCTTCATGATGATCCAGGACTCGTTCAAGAGCCTGAGCCGGATCGCCAGTATGTAGTTTCATCTCAATTTTACCATGGCGCTGACGCAGTGCCGATAACAAGGGATTCAAGAAACTGTAGGCGGCACTGACCGAGCAAAAAATACTGAGCTCTCCGGCGACTTCCTGCTCTTGGTTCAAGCTTGCTTTAAACTGCTGCCAATGCACCAGGGTGTTTTTGGCATAGTGAGAGAAGTGCTCCCCCGCCGCGGTCAACTGTACATGACGGTTATCACGCACAAACAGCTCACACCCCACTTCCTGCTCTAACTGTTTGATGTTACGACTCAGGGTCGAGGCGCTGATATAACAGCGCTCGCTGGCACGACCAAAGTGCAGGGTCTCGGCAAGCGCCAAAAAGTAATGCAGTTGTTTATGTTGCATGGCCACCTCATTTCAATATACGCAACACAATAATGCAAATATATCATTTTACGCAATACTCTATTTTGCCTAGAGTCAATAACAGACCTATTAGCAGAACTATTATTTTCGAGGATCGACAATGGCAAATTACTTCAACTCCCTACCGCTGCGCGAGCAACTGGCACAATTAGGGCAATGTGAATTTATGGATCGCAGCGAGTTTAGCGACGGCGTCCAGGTACTCCTTGGCAAAAAGCTAGTCATTGTCGGTTGCGGTGCCCAGGGCCTAAATCAGGGGTTAAACCTTCGTGATTCGGGCTTAGACGTTAGCTATGCCCTGCGAGAGTCGGCCATTAGTGAGCAGCGTCAATCTTTCCTAAACGCAAGCGAAAATGGTTTTGTGGTCGGCACCTATGAAGAGCTTATCCCCGATGCGGATCTGGTGTTAAACCTGACACCCGATAAACAACATAGCGCCGTGGTTGATGCGGTTATGCCACTGATGAAGCAAGGTGCTACCCTTGCCTACTCCCATGGCTTTAACATAGTTGAAGAAGGCAAGCAGATCCGCGACGATATTACTGTGATCATGGTCGCTCCCAAATGTCCGGGGTCGGAAGTGCGCGAAGAGTACAAACGCGGTTTTGGGGTGCCCACATTAATCGCCGTGCATCCGGAAAACGATCCTGAAGGTAAGGGCCTGGCTCAAGCCAAGGCTTATGCCGCGGGTACTGGTGGCGATCGCGCCGGCGTACTGCTTTCGTCCTTTGTTGCCGAGGTAAAATCGGATCTGATGGGCGAACAAACCATACTGTGCGGCATGCTGCAAACCGGCTCACTGCTGTGTTTCGATAAAATGGTGGAAAAAGGCATCGATCCCGGGTACGCGGCAAAACTCATTCAATATGGCTGGGAGGTGATCACCGAAGCACTTAAACACGGCGGTGTCACTAATATGCTTGACCGCCTCAGTAACCCGGCGAAATTAAGAGCCTTTACCCTTAGCGAAGACCTGAAAACCATTATGCGCCCGCTTTATAACAAGCATATGGATGACATTATCAGCGGCGACTTTTCCAAGGGCATGATGGCGGACTGGGCCGAAAACGACACCAAGCTACTGGGCTGGCGTGCGCAAACGGCAGAAACGGCGTTTGAGCAACAGCAAAATAGCGATGTGCACATCAGTGAACAGGAATTTTTCGACAATGGCATTTTGATGGTAGCCATGGTCAAGGCGGGCGTAGAATTAGCCTATGAAACCATGACGGCGGCGGGCATCAAAGCCGAATCGGCTTATTATGAGTCGCTGCATGAAACACCGCTTATCGCCAATACCATAGCCCGTAAAAAGCTTTATGAGATGAATCGTACCATTTCAGACACCGCGGAGTATGGCTGCTATTTATATAACCACGCCTGTTTGCCGCTGCTGCAACCCTTTATGCGCAACATAGACACGGATGTTATCGGCCGTGGCCTCGAGCAGACGGACAATGGTGTTGATAACCAGGCCCTGATCCAGGTGAATGCAGCTTTGCGTAATCACCCGGTAGAGATCGTCGGCACTAAGCTGCGAAGCTACATGTCGGCAATGAAAAAGATTGTTTAAACAACGTAGGTAGCCACCGTCACTCCCTTGCGCCCAAAGTCGATGCTTTGGGCTTTTTTTCTTTACGAATCAATCACCCATTCATGCTTTGTAACAATTAGCCAACGGCCTAAGCGACAACCTAAACTATACTTAGACTAGTATGTGCTCCAAGGATTGGGCCCGAAGTATTGTCTATGCCTGAGCCGTGGAGGTTAGTATGCGCACCTTAATCACCCTTATGGTACCGCTCCTTTTGTTATGGGGGTGCAGTAGCACACAAGTCAAAGAGCTTCCCCCACCGCCAAACAACTTGGCACAGCACCCGCAGTTCCATGCACAAACTGTGGAAAGTCTGGAAGAGATATTCGCGCTCGATAGCTCAATGAAAGCCCAGTTAAACAACGCCTTTGCCACCCGCTCTGCAAATCTCAGTGCCACCAAGCGCTTGATGATGCACATTTTAGAAAATGGCGATAAAAGCGTGCGCTACCAATCCGGTGCCACCCTGACCGCGGCGCAAACCTATAAGCAACTGAATGCCAACTGTTTATCCCTGTCCATTTTAGCCTTTAGCATGGCCGAGCACTTGGGTTTAAAGGGGCAATTTCAACGCGTGCATATTCCTGAATATTGGGCACTTAATCGCGGTTATAACCTGCTCACCGGCCATATTAACCTGCGCTTATACCAGCCGCGTCATCGTAACGAGGTCTATGAATTGTACAATGCAGAGCGTGAAGTACTGGTTGATTTTGCCCCGGACATCTCCAACGGCAATTTTAAAACCACGGAAATCACCAAAGAACGTGTCGCCGCCATGTTTTATAACAACAAGGGCGCCGCCGCACTAGTCGAGCAGGACTATGAACGCGCTTACAGCTACTTTTTCGCCGCCACACAAATGGACCCCTACTACTCGGGCGGCTGGGGAAATCTAGGTGTTCTCTATCGACTAATCAATGACTTTGAGCGCGCCGAAAGCGCCTATCAATACGCCATCAATATAGACAAGGATAACAACACTGCGCTCGGGAATCTGGCGATTCTTTATCGCCTCACCGAGCGCGAAAACCAGGCCGTGGATATAGAACGCAAACTGGCACAAATGCGCAGAAGCAACCCCTACTACCATATCGCTCTGGGTAACGACAGTCTGGTGCAAAAACAATATGCCCAGGCCCTGAGTCATTTTCGCAAGGCGCGCGAGCTGGATGAACGTATCCATGAAAGCTATTTTGGCATGGCCCACACCTATTACTTGATGGGTGATATTAAGGCCACACGCAAATACTTGCTGATGGCGCACAAAAAAGCGCAATTTGACTATGATAAGCTGCGTTATCGCGGCAAACTGGCTAGCTTGGAGCTAGTAGCTAACAATCGATGAAGACACTCATATTTTTAGCCACGGCGCTTATTTGGCTGGCGGCAAACCCGGCCATGGCAACAAGTTCACCCCAATGGCACAGAGATTTAACCTACCTGAGCAGCGAAGATCTGGCCGGGCGCAAGGCGGGCAGCAATAGCGGTGCTCAAGCCGGGGACTATGTGCAAAGGCGGCTACAACAATTGGGATATCAAACTCAGGTGCAGCCATTTGCCTTTAAGCAGGGCTTTTTTCAACAGGGTCAGGGGCGCAATATTATCAGCAATGACTGCCAACGAAATTGTGTGGTGATCAGTGCCCATTACGATCATTTAGGCAAACCCGGGCGTCACTATTACCCTGGGGCCAATGATAACGCCTCTGGCGTTGCCGCTATGCTTTACATAGCAGAGCAACTGCAGCCACTGCGCGAGCAAATCACCTTTGCCGCCTTCGACGCTGAGGAAAACGGCTTGCATGGGGCCAAGCACTTCATCAAAGGCAAAAACGATGATGCCGTACGCCTAAATATAAATCTCGATATGCTTAATATGCCTCGCGCCAACAGCCGTTTGTTTTTCTATACCCGGGAAGTTTTATGCCCCATGGCTAAGGCGCATATTGATAACAGCCCCTTAAAAACACAAATGGCCAGAACCAATCGCAGCATCAATCGTCGTCTTAGTGGCGAGCGTATCGACTGGCTAAGGGCCAGCGACCATTGGGCTTTTGCCCAGCAAAAATTACCCTTTATCTTTGTCACTTCTGCGGACGACCCGCATTACCACAAGCCAAGTGACACAGCGGCACAGATCCATGGCGAACGTTATGCGCAAACGCTGCAGCTATTAACGCACTTTATTAGAGAATTGCTAGGACCTCGGTGCGGTGATTTTCATGCGCATTGATAAATTTTTCCTTACCGGCGCGGCTGCGCTTTTTAATCTCGGCTTCGAGTTTACAGGCATCGCTCCGTGTCCCCACCGGCATGGTGAAAACCAAGGTGAGCGGCCCCTTACCCTTTAGATTCTTAGCCCCTTTTCCCTGCTCATGCGCCTGCAGGCGTTTAGCAACATTATTGCTGACCCCGGTATACCAGTGACCGTATCTTGTTTGCACAATATACAACCACCATAACTCGGATTTATCTAAACTCATTAAACTAATTACCTCGGTTAGGGTCTTATACCAATTCACTTAAATAGCTAATCACTCTAGCGGGCTAAATATCGTGCTAACTGTGTTGAAATTTTTCGATGTAGAATAACTACATAAGAAAAATTCCGCCTTGTTATCACAACATTTATCCAGCGCTATATCTGATCACATACTTAACAGAATTGGTATGATTTATGATTTCGCGCTTTACCTTCGGTGTCGAATGGGTATCATGCTAACAACAATAAATAAGGACTGATAATCGAACATGCAGTGGTTTAAACAGTTTTCGCTGGTAGCAGCCATCGTTATTGTATGCAGTAGTTTAAGTGCATGCTCTAGTTGGGTCTACCGCATCAATATTCCGCAGGGAAACTTTCTAGAACAATCCGACGTTGATAAATTACGAGTCGACATGACTCGCGAGCAGGTACTCTACGTGCTAGGTAAGCCGGTTGCAGAGGATGCCTTCGACAAGGATACCTGGTATTACCTTTATGTTTTCAATCTTGGTCGTGAATTTGAACAGCGCAAACAGCTTAAGCTAAAGTTTGCCAACGATCGCCTGGCCAGCATCAGCTCGGAAGATTACGAGCAACCGGAAGACTTTAATACCCCGCTAGAACAATAACGAATTAAACGGGATGATGTAAAAACGCGGCCATGGCCGCGTTTTTTATGTCACTGGTCTACAAGTTAGCCAGGGTCTCCGTTTTTCACCTTGGCACCGGTGATTTTATTGGCACGCCCTTCTTCTTTGGCTTTTTCGGCCCGTTTACGGCGAGCTTCTTTTGGATCGGCAATTAGCGGTCGGTAAATCTCAACCCGATCCCCAGCCTTAAGCTCGGTATCCAACTTGCAGGTACGATTCCAAATGCCCAGGGTTAGGTTTTTCATATCAATTTCCGGGCATTTTTCCACTATGCCCGATTTCAATACTGCTTCTTCGGCCGTGCTGCCTTTCGGCACTTCAACACTAAGCACGGTTGCTTTATCGGGTAAGGCAAACACCACTTCAACTTCTATCATTAACGCTCTCCGTAAACCACTTTGGCGCGCTGGGTAAAGGCCTGCACCATGTTTTTCGCGACCTCGTTAAAGACGCGGCCAAACGCCATTTCCACCAGCTTGCTGGCAAACTCAAATTCCAATTTTAGGCTCACCTTGCAGGCATGCTCATCTAGGGGCTTAAACTGCCAATGACCATGCAAATGCTTAAAGGGGCCATCCACCAAAGCCAGGGCTATGGTGTGCTGCTCGGCATCAAGCGTGTTTTCGGTGGTAAACCACTTTTTTAGCCCGGCCTTGGATATTTCCAATCCAGCACGCATATGATTTTGCTGCTGAGCAAACACCTTGGCGTCACTGCAATGGGGTAAAAACTCAGGATACGCATCGACATCATTAACTAGGTCGAACATTTCCTTGCTGCTATACATCACCAGCGCTGATTTTTCTATTTGTGGCATAACCTCTCCTCACAACAGCGCAATTCTAGCAAGCTTTAGGGCCAGCCCCAAGGGGCATTCGCAGGACAGGCGTTTAAGGTAAAAACCGGGCGCCGCAACCGACGCTATGCAGGTAATAAAAAACTGGTGTAAATGCGCATACAATCAGTATAATGGCGCCACTATGGCAAAGAAAAAAACAGCAAAATCGACCTCAAATACCATCGCGCTCAATAAAAAAGCGCGCCATGAGTATTTTTTACACGATAAATTCGAGGCCGGCCTTGAGCTTCAAGGCTGGGAAGTGAAAAGTATTCGCGCCGGTAAGGTTAATATCTCCGATACCTATATCCATATTAAGAACGGGGAAGCCTATCTATTGGGGAGCCAAATCCAACCCCTGAACAGCGCCTCAACCCACACCATTTGCGATCCAATGCGCTATCGCAAGTTGCTTTTAAACAAGCGCGAAATCGACCGTTTGATCGGTGCCACCGAACGCGAGGGTTATTCCTTGGTGGCCACCGCCATGTATTGGAAAAAGTGCTGGGTAAAATTGGAGTTTTACCTCGCCAAGGGTAAGAAAATGCATGACAAGCGTGCCGATACTAAAGAAAAAGATTGGGCTCGTGAAAAAGAACGGGTCATGAAACACAAAACAAAATGAAAAAAAGCGAACCTATGTTCGCTTTTTTTGTATCCATTTTAAGTAACAAAATATTACCGTCACCTGCCTTCCTTCCACATCTCAAAGCCACTAGTACTGCCCCGTTCGCCACAAACATGTAAATTAATCTAAACGCTTTTTTACAGATTCAGCCAAAAGACGCATTGCCACAGGCTTGTTAATAATGTTAATTCTATGTTTCTACTGATTTTCTACTACACTCCTACGTGGATATTTAGCAGTAGATAATTATGACAACAAAAAATCCCCACAGGGATAATAATAAGGATTTCAGGATGAGAAAGTTCACACCCAGTGCCTTGCGCACGGCACTCACCTTGGCTTTAGGCACCGGCGCGCTGTCCATATCGATTCAAGCGCAAGCCGAAGAGACAACGGCGGAAAACGTCGAACGAATTGAAATAACCGGTTCGCGTATTAAACGCACCGATATGGAAGGTCCTTCACCGGTACAGAGCATCGGCAAGGAAGATATCGCCAATATGGGTTATGACAACCTTCAGCAATTGCTAGAGCGTATGCCAGTTGCCGGCAATGGTACCTTCTCGACCCGCGGCAATAACCAGGATTCAACCGCCAACGGTGGTGCCGCGGTAAGCTTACGTGGCCTAGGCCCCGATGCGACCCTGGTACTAATCAATGGCCGCCGCGTTGCCATCAGTGCCTTTGCCGAGAGCATTACCAACTCTTTCGTTGATATCAACTCGATTCCGGTATCGGCCATCGAGCGTATCGATATTCTAAAAGACGGCGCCTCGGCCATTTATGGTTCCGATGCGGTCGCCGGTGTGGTCAACGTGATCTTGAAAAAGGACATCGAAGGCATCGAAGTGAACCTCGGTTATGGTGGTACCACGGGACCAAACCACGAAGAAACCACTGCCAGCCTAGTATGGGGTACCACCAGCGACAAAGGCAGCGCCTCGGTTATTCTTGATTACTTTAAAAATACCGGACTTGAAGCCGATGAAATGGGCCGTTTAGGCACCGCTAACCAATCGCCTTATGGCGGTATGGATTTTCGTTCATCGCGTGGCTTCCCTGGCTATTTCTATGTCGATGGCGTGAAAACCATTGACCCGGATTGTCCTGCCGACAGCGCCACCGCGAGCGGTAGCTGTTTATTTGATTACGGCCCTTATGGCTTTATTACGCCGCCTGCAGAGCGTGTTGGTGCCATCGCCCAATTCGATTATAAATTTAATAACGATATCACCGCCTTTATGGAAATCGCCGCGCAGCATAATACTTCGGAAGCCGGTGGTGCACCAACACCATTGGATGAAGATGCTGGCTTAACTGTCCCTGGCAGTCATCCAAACAACCCTTTCAACCAAGATATTGAAATTGGTCGTTACCGTACAGTAGATGCGGGCCCTCGCCGTTGGGACATCGAGTCCGATACCCTGCGCATCGTGGCGGGATTACGCGGTGAAATCAATGACTGGGGCTGGGAAGTAGCAGCGCAAAAAGGCCGCAGTAAGTCAGAGCAAACCGGCGACCGCTCTATGGGTTGGGTCCGTGTTGACTTCCTGCAGCAGGAAATCGACGCCGGTAACTACAATCCCTTCGGTGGCGTTCAGAACTCACCTGAGGTCATCGACCGCATCACCACCAGCCTAGTGCGTCGCGGTGAGTCGCATATGACCTCATTCGATGCCAGCATCAGCGGCGAAGCCTTTGAGTTTAATGAGCATATGGTAATGATGGCGGCAGGTCTTGAGTACCGCGATGAAGACGTCAGCGATGTGCCTGATGACCAATTCCAGCGCGGTCTGATCTTCGGCACAGAGTCGGTATCGGCGGCGGCAGAGCGCGACCAGTGGGCTGCTTATGTGGAATTCTCTATTCCTCTAAGCGATGATTTTGAACTACAACTGGCCGGTCGTCACGATGACTACAGCGACTTTGGTTCAACAACTAACCCGAAAGTCGCTTTTAAATGGGCACCCAGTGGCGAGTTTTCACTACGTGGTTCATGGGCTCAGGGCTTCCGTGCTCCATCGCTGGCACAAATTGGCTTAGGCCCATCGGAAGAGAGTCAATTCTTCATTGATACTTATCGTTGTCAGGCCACGGGCCAAGACTGTGATCTACTCGATTACAATATTGAGTTTGCCGGTAACCCGGATCTTGATGCCGAAGAGTCTGAGTCTTGGAACCTAGGTGCCATTTGGGCGCCGGTTAACGAGTTCGGCATATCTGTAGATATCTGGAGCATCGAGCAAGACAACAAGATCGACGAACAAGACTTCGGTAGCGTATACAACACCCATTGTAATGACCAAAACAGCACCGTGTGTGTGCGTCTTCCTCCTGTTGCAGGCCAGAGCCTGGGTGTGATCCAGCAGGTGCACAGTACGTTCGAGAACGTTTCTTCGCAAGAGGCCTCGGGTATCGACCTATCCACCAACTATAAGATGGATATGGACGATATGGGTCTGCTCAAGTTCAACCTTGAGTGGTCATATATGCACGAGTTCAACAAGGACGGTCGTGAGTATATCGGCGAATACGAATACCCGCGTCACCGTGGTTTATTCGCCACCAACTGGGAGTTCCAGGACTTCAATGTCAACATGAACATCAGTTATGTGGGCTCGTTTGAAGACACCCCGGATATCAACTTTGACGGTGATCTTGATTTCGACACCGCCAAATCCCGCGATGTTGACTCCCATACCCTGGTAGATATTCAAGGCGCTTATAACGTCAACGACGATATTCGTATCTCAGTGGGTATGAACAACGTCTTCGATGAAGATCCACCGTTTGCTATCGGTGATGGTGATTCCGACCTATACGGTTATGTATCTTCGGTACACAACCCACGTGGTCGTTATATCTACACCAACCTAACATGGCGCTTTAACTAAAACGCCAAAATGAAAAAGGCCGCTAAATAGCGGCCTTTTTATTTGCTGTGTTATACCAAGGACAATCGTTTAGCCGTAGGTATAAGAGGCTTGAATGCCCAGCGGAATACCCAGACCCCAATAGGCCAGTAAAAACAGGCTCCAGCCCACCAAGAAGGCAATGGAGTAAGGCAGCATCATGGCTATCAGGGTGCCGATACCTGTGTTCTTCACATACTTCTGACAATAGACCACCACCAGCGGGAAGTACGGCATCAGCGGCGTAATGATGTTGGAGCTGGAGTCCCCCACACGATACGCGGCCTGCGTTAAGTCCGGCGAGATATTAAGTTGCATCAGCATGGGCACAAAAATAGGTCCCAATAACGCCCATTTCGCCGAGCTTGAACCAACAAACAGGTTCACAAAGGCGGTTAAGAAGATGATGCCGATAATGGTCACCCCGCTTGGCAGCGACATGGCCTTAAGCACGGCAGCGCCCTCAATGGCCAATAGAGCCCCTAGGTTTGACTGCGCAAAGGCGGCAATAAACAAGGCACAGAAAAACGCCATGACTATATAATAAGCCATACCTTCCATGGCCTTGGTCATGGCCATGATCATGTCTTTGGAGGTCTTAAAGGTACCGGCAACAAAGCCGTACACTGCACCAGGTATCCAGAACAGCAAGAAAATCAGCGGCACTATGGATTGCATAATCGGCGCACTAAAGTCCGCCAGGTTGCCATTTTTGGCACGCAGCGGTGACGTGTCTAAGCTCGCAACATAGGCCAGCAAGGCCAAGCCGGCCAGCATAACGCCGGTGGCAATTAAAAAGGCTTTCTTCTCTTTGCCCGTGGCCTGGTCAAAGGCGGGCAGTTCATCGGTATTGCCGTCCACTTCTGAGCTCTTCAGTCGCGGCTCAATAATTTTGTCGGTGATATACCAGCCCACCAGCACAATAAAGATGCTCGATAGCGAGGTAAAGTAATAGTTGTTAAGTGGGTTCACTTCCATGGTCGGGTTGATGATCTGCGCCGCACTTTGGGTAAAGCTTTGCAGTAAGGGGTCAATGCCCGATGGAATAAAGTTGGCGCTAAAGCCGCCACTCACCCCGGCGAACGCCGCGGCGATACCCGCCAAGGGATGACGTCCCATGGCATAAAAGATCACCCCGGCAAGCGGAATTACCAGCACGTACCCGGCATCGGTGGCTGTGTGTGAAACAATGCCCACCAAGATCACCATGGGCGTCAGCAACGCCTTAGGTGTGCGTTTAAGCATAAGTTTAATGCCGGTATTGATATAGCCCGAATGCTCGGCCACACCCACACCCAGCATGGCCACCAGCACCACGCCCAAGGGTGCAAAACTGGTAAAGGTTTTCACCATGGAAGCCAAAAAGCCCGCCAAGGCATTGCCGGTAAGCAGGTTGTTCACCACTATGGGGGCTTGAGTGCGCGGGTCGATAACATCGAAGGTCACGCCCGAGAAGGCCCAGGATAGAACCCAGATAAGTAACATGGCAAAGAGGAAAATCATTGCCGGGTCTGGCAGTTTATTCCCGACTCGCTCTATGGTATTGAGAAAGCGCGCGATTGCGCCACTTGGTGCAGCTCCTTGCTGGTCACCATTATTATTATTCATTTTGTGACTCCTAACCTAAAAACAGTCACTCGGGCACAGGTCCCGAGCGATTAACACCATGCAGCCTACTTGAAAATTAACATAAAGGCTACATGCTAAAGCATTAGACTCGCCTAATGCCTGTAACTAGGTAGAGCTTGAAGCCGTTAACTGGCCAGGGCTTTCACCTGCTCCCAAATAACCACTACATGGTCGCGGTCGGCATCGGTTAGTTCCCCATTATGGTAGGCCTTAACCAGGCTCTGCTCAATTTGCTCGTTTAGCTCTGCCGGACTTAGGGCCAGGTTTTCCACTTGCGCATAACCCACGGCCAAATCGAAATGACCGCGTAAATAGCCGCCGGCAAATAGCTGGTCGTCATCGGCGTGATCAACCAAATCGTCAAAAAAACGCTGCGCCGCGTCTACATAATTTGAATAAGGCATTACTGCTCCTCATTGTGGCCCACGGCATAGAGCACGTGGTCATTAAAACCTGTGGTTACTTGAATATAACCGGATAATTCGTCGTCCAGGGCGCTGTCGCCGGTATCACAAATAAGTGGTCGCCCCTCTAGCGCCTGCAGCTTGCTCTTGGTCGCCACCACGATAATGTTTTCTTTGCCTATGGCACGGATCAGGGCCGGACTCAACTGTTGGTTACCACGACCAAACAGGTGGCCCTGGCCGCCAATCAAGGTGATCACCAGTTTAGTCGGCTGGTCTTTGCAGGCCTCAAGCAACTGTTGTGCGGTCATATCGCGGCCGATCAATTCCTGATCCTGGACCAGATCAACGCCAAGCAAGGTATTGTCCAGACCCATTTCTTCCATCACCGCGGCCACGGTTGAGCCAGAGCCAATAATATATTGCCAGTCTTCGTCCATCTCGCTGACCACATAGGCGGCGATGTCGGCAAGCACCAGCTCGTCCACTTCCTTACCGGCCCCATTTTTCACCGCCTGCACATAGCGCAATTCGCTCGGCACACGCAGTTCACCATAGCGTTTGGCACGCACCGCACCGGCGCGAAAGGCGTCTTCATCGATATCCATCACATCGCTTTCGGCAAGCGTGACCAGCTCGCCCTTAACCAGCATCTCCACCACCCGGCCCGCCGCTTTGGGGGTAATGGCATAGACGCCGGAGTGGATTTTGCAACCGGCGGGAATGCCCAAGGCCGGTACTCGCTCGCCAATGGCATGGCAAAGGTTTCGTGCGGTGCCATCGCCACCGGCAAATAAAATCAGGTCAACGCCTTGCTCGCACAACATTTGCGCCGCACGCTCGGTGTCCTGTGCCGTGGTAGGGTGGGCACTGTGATACACCACCTCGACATTAAAGCCGAGCTCCCTGGCCACCAACTCTCCCATACCGCCATTGACGGTATAGATGGTCACATGCTCTTGATGCGGCAGCAACTGCTCAAGTGCCGCGCGAGCACGCAGGTGCGCCTTGGGCTCTGCACCCAGAGCCATGGCTTTAGCGGCGGTATCGGCACCATCACTGCCCTTCAGAGCCACCGCGCCTCCCAGGCCGGCCACGGGATTGATAATAAAACCCAGCTTAAACTGCATAATCTAGTTCCTTTGGAGGTTGCCATTGTATCTGTGTGCGACACAGCGGATAAGGTTGATCATAATGCTGTGCCAGGGCCTTAAGCAATTGCTCGGTGCGCGCATTAAAACCCTGCTCTATCAAGGTCAGGAGTTTATCATAGACACGCTTTTGAAAGGAGAAGCGACAGGTTTGCTCACCACCTAGGTTATCCGCCGAGACGTTAAAGGTAAAACCGGCGGCCAAACACAGCGCCCATTCAATGGCCTGCGGATGCACCTCAACATTTTCAAACTCATGCTGCTGTGCCTTGCTGCGACCATCGGGGCAATACCAGTAGCCGTAGTCTTCCAATTGACGACGACGCTCTCCGGCCACCAGCCAATGGGCTATTTCATGCAAGGCGCTGGCATAAAAGCCATGGGCGAAGACAATGCGATGATAGTCGCACCGGTCGTCGGCGGGCAAATAAATAGGCTCATCGTCGCCACGCACCAATCGGGTGTTATGGGTGGCAAAAAATGTGCGTTCAAAGAGTGTGATTAATTCGTCAACCTGGTGCATAACTAAGGGTAAATTCAAAACACCGCGCGATTGTACGGGCTTTGGCCGCCAAAGTAAAAAACGCAGCCCTAGGGCTGCGTTTTTTATTCGGGTCTTTGGCCGGGTATTGGCCCATGCTCGAGGCGTACATCGGGGTTTTGCCCCCGTTGACGCAACAGGTGATCCATCAGGGTGATGGCCATCATGGCCTCGGCGATGGGTATGGCGCGAATGCCCACACAGGGATCGTGACGGCCCTTGGTGATCATCTCCACCGCCTCATTACTGGTATTAATGCTCTGGCCCACCACGGTAATGCTGGAGGTCGGCTTAAGGGCAATGCTGGCGACAATGTCCTGACCGGTGGAAATACCCGCAAGCACGCCGCCGGCATGGTTTGAGGTAAAGCCTTCGGGAGTCAGTTCATCGCGATGCTCTGAACCCTTTTGTTCGACCACCGCAAAGCCGTCGCCAATTTCCACGCCCTTGACCGCATTGATGCTCATCAGCGAATGCGCCAGCTCCGCATCGAGGCGGTCAAACACAGGCTCACCCAAGCCCACGGGGACGCCACTGGCAACCACCTTGACCTTGGCGCCGATGGAATCACCTTGTTTTTTCAAATCGCGCATATATTCATCCAGGGCATCAAGCTTGCTGCTATCTGGAAAGAAAAACGCATTTTGCTCAACCTGCTGCCAGTCGTACTGCTCGGCCTTAATGGGGCCAAGCTGTGACAAACAGGCTTTTACTTCTATGCCATGAAACTGCTTAAGGTATTTTTTGGCAATAGCTCCGGCGGCCACACGAATCGCGGTTTCCCGCGCCGAGGAGCGGCCACCGCCACGATAGTCGCGAATGCCGTATTTGTGCCAATAGGTGTAATCCCCATGACCCGGTCGAAACACGTCTTTGATCTTGCCGTAATCTTTGGAGCGCTGATCGGTGTTTTCAATCAATAAACCAATACTGGTTCCCGTGGTTTTACCCTCGAACACGCCGGAGAGGATCTTCACTCTATCCTCTTCACGACGCGCTGTGGTGTAGCGACTCTGTCCCGGCTTACGGCGGTCTAAGTCGCCCTGTAGGTCGGCTTCATCGAGCTGCAAACCGGCGGGACAGCCATCGACTACCCCACCGAGGGCGGGGCCGTGGCTTTCACCAAATGTGGACACCCGAAACAGCTGCCCTATGCTATTACCTGCCATACTTCATCCTCATTCCAAATGGCGCGAAAAATCAGCGGTGCTTATTGCCCGAAGTAGGCATCAAGCTGTGCTTTCGAAATCATAAATACCCCAAGGCCACCGTGTTCAAACTCTAACCAGGTAAAGGGGGCGTCGGGGTAAAGCATCTCCATATGTACCATAGAGTTGCCCACTTCAACAAATAACAAGCCCTGCTCGGTCAAATGGGCAGAAGCCTTGGCCAGTAACTCACGGGTTACATCCAAGCCGTCCTCGCCCGATGCCAGACCCAGCTCGGGCTCATGGTGGAACTCTTCTGGTAAGTCGGCCATGTCTTCGGCATCCACATAAGGGGGGTTGGCGACGATCAGGTCGTATTTTTCATCGCCGACGCCGCTAAAGACATCGGATAGAATCGGCATCACCCGATCTTGCAGTTGGTAATCCTGAATATTGAAGTCGGCCACAGCTAAGGCGTCAGGAGAAATATCCACCGCATCCACCAGGGCATTGTCAAACGCTTGCGCCAGGGCTATGGCGATACAGCCTGAGCCGGTACACATATCCAGTACGCGGGTGATCTGCTCAGGGTGCTGAACCCAAGGAGAAAACTGCTCGTTAATAAGCTCAGCAAAGGGCGAACGCGGCACCAGCACACGCTCGTCAACGTAAAACGGCATGCCAGCAAAATAAGCCTGATTGGTCAAATAGGCCACCGGCGTACGCTCGTTAATGCGTCTTGCGATCAAGGCACATAAGTGCTGTTTTTCGCGACTAGTCAGGCGACTGCCCAGCAGGTTTTGCGGGGCATCCATGGGTAAATGCAATGAAGGTAGAATAAGTGCTACCGCTTCATCCCAGGCATTGTCGGTGCCATGACCAAAATAAATGCCATGGGCGCTAAATTGACTGGTGGTCCAACGTAGCCAATCGCTAATGCTATGCAGTTCCTGCTGAGCTTTCTGCAGTTCAGCATCGCTAATAAGGTTGTCGTTCATATTCTGTTGCTAGTTCAGCTAATAATGTCGCCATTGTAGCGTGTTTAGCGCTAGGTTTTTATGCTTTTTTTGGCTAAAATCT
>NZ_PQCE01000030.1:0-57760 GCF_002964725.1 Pseudoalteromonas sp. T1lg76 | reverse complement strand
CCAGCTCGGTATCCTTACCTCGCGTTCAAAACTAAAAAAGCAGTGCTTTTTTCGGGCGTTTTTCACCCTGCTTAGCTCCACCACTTTCTTACTAAATACTTCATTTCCAGAAAATCATTTACCTGCGCATTAGCCCTTGGTCGCATTTACACGAAAATGCCCGACTCCTTCATTTCTCTGCCTTAATTGCCATGATATGCTGACAAAAAATTCAGCCTTGCCGTTATGAATCCCCATAAACAAAGCCTTATTTATCTGCACGTTGCCGTACTCTTATTTGGCGGCACCGCCCTGTTTGCCAAGTTGATCAATCTCTCGGCCTTAGACATCACAGTCTATCGCACCGCGGTGGCCGCAGCCGTCCTGGCCTTGCTGCTTGGTTTTCAGGGTCAGCGTATACGTTTAAGCAGCCGTAAAGATTATGCTATTGCCATTGGGCTAGGCATGATAGTTGGCATACATTGGGTCACTTACTTTGCCGGCATGCAGCTGGCGGGGATCACCATAGGCATAATCGCGTTTTTCAGTTATCCGGTACTGACCGTCTTAATAGAACCCCTGTTTCATCGTCAATGGCCAAAAGCCAAGGATATAGTCAGTGCCTTAGTGGTAAGTGGGGGCATTTACCTCTTGGTACCCGAAGCGAATTTAGGCAACGATGTCACTTTGGGGATAGTTACCGGGGTGTTTTCGGCGCTGTGCTTTGCCCTGCGCAATATTTTCCAAAAGCGTTATTTCACCCATTACAGTGGCCCGCAAACCATGTTTTACCAAACCCTGGTTGCGGCGCTGATGCTGTGCGCTTTTGTCGAGGTGCCGGTGACAGACATCCCCGAACGTGACATTGCCCTCTTGCTCCTAGTAGCCATTGTTTTTACCGCCGCGCCCCATGCCTTATTTGCAGCTTCTCTGCGAGGGCTCAGCGCCACCACCGCCGGGCTTATCTCTTGTTTACAGCCCTTGTACGCAACCATTTTGGCGTTTATGCTGCTGCAAGAGCGTCCCGATACGGCGACGTTAATCGGCGGTCTGATGATAGTCAGCGCTGCCCTTTTTGAAACCTGGTCAGTCTCGAGGCAACCAAAATGAAGGTTTTTGCACACCGCGGAGCCAGCGGCAACCACCCGGAAAACACCGAAATCGCCATTAACTCGGCGTTAGACATAGGTGTCGATGGCATTGAATTGGATCTGCAAAGCTGTTTGGATGACTACGTTATCATCCACGACTCCTGGTTGGACAGAACCACCTCGGGGCAAGGCAAGGTTAATGCCACCGCCTTTGCCGATATTAGGCGGGTGGATGCCGGAAATGGACAAAAGGTGCCGGGCTTACAAGATGTGATTGACTGGGTAGGCAATAAGACCCTGCTGAACCTGGAGTTAAAACACACCTTTTCCCTCGATAAGCTGGTCAGCACCTTGGAGCACAATGTCGACCAAGGCCGACTCAACCGCGATCAACTTATTGTTTCTTCTTTTGATCACCACCAACTGCAATGGTTGAAACAACATCTGCCCTGGGTCAAAATTGGCGCATTAACATCGTCTATTCCCTTAGGCTATGCGGAATTTGCTCAGCGTCTTAATGCCTATAGCCTGCACTTGGATAAAAACTTTGTTAATCATCAGTTTGTCGCCGATGCAAAGGCGCGGGGGCTGGAGGTCTATGCCTACACGGTAGATAAAGACGAAGATATTTTAACCATGCAGGCACTGGGGGTAGATGGCGTCTTTACCAACTTCCCATGCAATACCAAAAAAGTCTTGGCACAGCATGGAGATAACCAAGCAGGCATGGCTTAAAGCGCTTTGTCAGCCGAGTCGCAGCACGCATAAAAAAAGCCGCTATCAAGCGGCTTCTTACTTAAGAGGAATCCTTATTAGTCACGCACCTGACCAATACCATTGACCAGGTATTTTTCCGTGGTAAGGGATTCCAGCCCCATTGGACCGTAGGCATGCAATTTGGTAGTGGCAATACCAATTTCGGCACCTAAGCCTAACTGTGAACCATCTGAGAAGCGTGATGATGCATTCACCATAACCACAGACGCATCCACACTGCGTTGGAACAGCGCCGCCGTTTGCTCATTTTGGGTGCAGATCACCTCGGTATGAAAGCTACCAAAACGATCTATATGGGCCACCGCGGCGTTAAAGTCTTCTACCATGCGCACGGCAATTTCTAAGTCTAGGTATTCCTCACCGAACTCGTCTTCACCTATCACCTTGGCGCCATCAAAGTACTGTGCCGCCTGGCTGTCGGCGTTAATACGCACGCCTTTTTCGGCCAAGGCCTTGGCAGCTATAGGTAAAAATTGCGGGGCAATAGCCTGATGCACCACTAGGCCTTCCAGGGCATTACATACCCCAGTGCGCTGCGTTTTACCGTTCAACAGCAGATTTAGGGCAATATCCAAATCTGCGTCCTTATCCACATAAAGGTGACATACGCCCTTAAAGTGCTGGATCACCGGAATGGTGCTGTTCTCGGTGACAAAGTTAATCAGGCCTTCACCACCGCGAGGAATAATAAGGTCAATGGTCTCGCGCTGGCGCATCAGCTCCATCAGCAGACCACGGTCTGGATCTGGGATCACCGAGATCAGCGCCGTTGGTAAATTATGCTGCTCTAATACCTGATGCAGCACCTCGGCGATGGCCATGCTTGAGGCCAGTGCCTCTTTACCACCACGTAAAATTACCGCGTTACCTGATTTAAAACACAAGGCACCGGCATCGGCGGTTACGTTCGGGCGCGCCTCATAAATCATGCAGATCACCCCAAGCGGCACCCGCATCTTGGTAATTTTGATGCCATTGGGACGCTCGCCTAACGAGCGTAATTGGCCCACAGGATCGTCAAGCTCGGCAATGGTTTCAATACCAACGGCCATATCTTCGATACGGTCATCGGTCAGGGTCAGACGGTCAACCATGGCCGGGGCCAAGTTGTTGTCACGGGCCTGGGCAAGGTCTTGTTCATTGCGTGTTTTAATCTGCTCTTTATTGTCGCGCAGCGCCTTGGCCATATCGCGCAATACGGTATTTTTACTCTCGGTATCAAGCAAGGCCAGTACTTTGGCGGCCTTGGCTGCTTGGGCGGAAATATCCTTAACTAAACTCATGATTTCTCCAATACTGCGATGTCTTCATCTGAAATAATCGGGCCGATTGAATCTTGCACCTCATCGCTGAATTCTGTGCTTTCGTTCTCGGCTATAAAGTTCAGCAAACAACTGCTGTAGTTAGCCCTGGCCTTGGCCAGCTTAGTGCCATCGTCGCTGCGCACTAAAATGGTGTCGCCAACCGCAAACTCGCCCCGCACCTCAACTATCTCATGGGGATTAAGCTGTTCGCTATTTTTATCCAGAGGCTCGGTAAAACTCCCTTCAACCACAAGTTCACCCTGCTCGCTGGCGGTGTGTGTGCGCCAGTGAATCGCTTCTTGCATCGGCTTTTCATACGGCATAAAGATAGTGCCCGGATTCTCCCCCTCAAGTAAACGATTAAAAGTTTGTTCCTTAAAACCATTTAGAATAAAGGTGGTGATCCCGTGCGAAGTTGCCTTCTCTGCCGCTTCAATTTTGGTTTTCATGCCTCCTGTGCCCACGGCACTGGTAGCACAGCCGGCCATAGCATAAATCGAATCGTCGATCTTGCTTATCTCGGGCAACAACACAGCATCACTGTGTAAATTCGGGTTTTTATCGAATAAGCCATCGACGTCAGAGCAAATCATCAGGGCATCCGCATCGGCGGCGGCCGCAACCATGGCGGACAGGTTATCGTTGTCGCCCACCCTAAGATCGTCCGTGGTCACAGTGTCGTTCTCATTGATAATAGGCAGCACACCGTGATCAAGCAGGGTAAAGATGGTTTCACGAATACTTTTATAGCGCTCACGGTCACGCAAGTCACCATGAGTCAGTAAGATTTGCGCCGAAGGAAAATCGAAAAATCGGTCCCAGGCCGCCATCATCTCAGTTTGTCCCGCCGCGGCCATGGCTTTTTTCATCGCCACTGAGCGCGCTTTATCGGCCGGAAACAGGTGTGAGCCGGCGGCTACCGAGCCGGAGGAGACCAAGATCACCTCAATGCCTTGCGCCCGACAACGAACAATAAACTGCGCAATGCTGAGCAGATAGCGGGAGCTGCAACCATTTTGCTCCGGCGCAATTAAGGCACTGCCCACTTTAAGTACGATACGTTGCCATTTAAACGTTTGCATGTGCTTCACATCCTTACCAACAGGGTTTTAGGTGATAAACCAACTCATAGCCTCGCCTATCGCCGTGGCGATATCACGAAGAAAAAAGGGCCTAATTTAAACAATAAAAAAGCCGCTATGGAGCGGGCCGTGATTAACTAGGGTTGGCCAGCACAGCGACTGACGCATAAGGCTTAGCCACAACCCAAGGGAGTTAAGAAAAAGCACTAACAGTTGTGGTTTGCTTGGCTCCATAAAGCACAAAACCACAATTAATTAGCACTCTAATATTTTATGTACGAAGGTTATTATGCGGATCTGTCACTAAATATCAAGGATAACGGGGCAATAAAGAACATAAAGCCTATTTATATTACGTAGCACCATCACCTTGCAATGAAAGGGCAGAATTTAAAACCGAAACAAAAACGTTAGACCTGATACTAATTTCCACTCAGACGATAAACAGCTGAAAAGGCTCAGCTGAAGGTTAGGATTTTGCCGAGCGACATTGTCATCGATGCTCACTTACCTCATACTTAAATTTCACGGATAGATTAAAAGGGTTTTTATGTCAGCTGTTTATATTGCAGGAATTGCGCTATGCAGCGTTATTGCACAGTGGCTCGCCTGGGCCTTTCGCGTTCCCGCGATTTTATTCCTCCTTCTTACCGGTCTTCTACTCGGACCTGCCACTTCCTTACTCAAACCCGATGAGCTATTGGGTGAACTGCTTTTCCCCGTGGTCTCCTTATCGGTGGCGGTGATCCTGTTCGAAGGCGCATTAACCCTGCACTTTCGAGAGCTAAAAGGCATAGGCAAAGTAGTACGAAACCTGTGCTCTGTGGGCATGCTGGTGACCTTTGCGGTGATCAGCACCAGCGCTTACTTACTGCTTGAGCTGGACTGGCGGGTGGCCGCGGTACTGGGTGCCGTATTAGTGGTAACCGGGCCGACCGTGATTGCGCCGCTGCTCAATGCCATGCGCCCAACCCAGGATATTGACCGAGTGCTGCGCTGGGAAGGCATAGTGATTGATCCCATTGGCGCCTTATTTGCTGTCTTGGTGTTTGAGGCCGTAATGCTGGTAGGTCAAAGCGATGTCTTTAGCCATACTTTGGGCGCCCTGGTGACCACCTTAGGCGTTGGCTTCTCACTTGGCGCCGCCGCAGGTTGGATCACCACTCAGCTTATTCGTCGTGAATGGCTGCCCTACGATCTACATAAATTCTTTACCCTTGCTTTGGTGCTGATAAGCTTCACCGTATCCAATCATCTCAGCCATGAGTCGGGCCTGTTGGCAGTGACAGTATTTGGGATCTGGTTGGCAAATCAGGATGACTTGGAAATAGACTCGGTGCTGGAGTTTAAAGAAGACTTATCCATGATCCTTATCTCCACCCTGTTTATCCTCTTGGCGGCACGCCTGGAGTTATCGGATTTACTGGCTCTGGATGCTCAGGTGTTTTTCTTCCTCGCCATAGTGCTGTTTGTGGCGCGTCCGTTAAATATCTTGCTTTCCACCTATGGCAGCGACCTGCCGATAAAGTCCCGTATTATGTTGGCCTGGATAGCACCACGAGGCATAGTCGCCGCAGCCGTGGGCTCGGTATTCGCCCTCAGTATGGCCGAAGCCGGTATCCTCGATGCCGATAAAATGGTGCCGCTGATCTTTACCGTGATCATAGTGACAGTCGTGCTTAACAGTCTCAGTGCCGTACCCTTAGCAAAACTGCTGGAAGTGCGCCAACCGGCGCCATCAACCCTGCTGTTTATTGGTGCCAACCATGTTTCTCGCGCCATTGCCCGTGGCTTAAAAGATCAGGACATAGATGTGCATCTCTCCGATCCGGCCTGGGAAAACTGCAAAATGGCACGCATGGATGGCCTGCCCTGCTACTACGGCAACCCGCAATCCGAGCATGCCGAGCGTTACCTCCCTCTTGGCAATCTCAATAAGGTATTGGCCATGTCGCCAAACCGCCATCACAATGCCTTGGGTATTCAATACTTTAGCCATTTGCTGGGGGAGAATAAGGTGTTCTCTTTAAAGTCTTCGCAAAACCACGCCAAAGCCAATAAAGACAGTGCCACCTTCTTATCACGGCAGATCCTCTTTGGCGATAATGGCTCCTACGCCAAGCTCAGCAGCCTGATAGCCAAGGGCGGCAAGGTCAGTGCAACACGCTTAAGTGAAGAATTTGACTGGCAGCAATACCAGGAATTTAATGCCGAGGCCATTCCCCTATTTATTATTGGTGCCGAGAAATCTGTGCGTATCATTACCGAGGATATGGAGCGACCGCCGGAGCAAGGGGAGAAAATTGTCGCGTTGCAGCCGCCGAAAATGTCGCTGATCAAAGATGCTCAACAAAACGGTTCAAGCAAAAATCCGCAGTTGCAGGCAACGAAGAATCCGAATTAAAGGAATAAAAATCAGGCAACAAAAAACCCGACATAAAGTCGGGTTTTTTAGCATATGCTGTAAAAGCTAAGAATCAAATTACTTGATTTTCGCTTCTTTGAAGATCACGTGCTTACGAACTTTAGGATCGTATTTTTTGATCTCCATTTTTTCAGGCATGTTACGCTTGTTTTTGTCGGTAGTGTAGAAGTAACCAGTACCGGCAGTTGAAACTAGACGAATCTTATCGCGCATGACTTAGGTTCCTTAAACTTTTTCGCCGCGAGCACGGACTTCTGCTAGAACCGCGTCGATGCCTTTCTTATCGATAATACGCATACCTTTAGTAGTAGTACGTAGTGATACAAAGCGTTTTTCGCTTTCAACCCAAAAACGGTGAGTTTGTAGGTTAGGTAGGAAACGACGCTTAGTCGCATTGCGCGCGTGTGAGCGGTGATTACCTACCACTGGGCGCTTACCTGTAACTTGACAGACTTTAGACATGTCTATTTATCTCCAATAACTTCGCTCGAGCTTAATTTTCCCTTATGGCCTTTTTGTATACTGCCCCGGGATAAATCGAAGGGCGCTCTTTATACAGCATAGACAGGCAAAGATCAAGAAACCTGATCTCAGAATCAGCTCATGTATGAATTTTGATAGCGGCCAATTATAGAGATCTAGGCGGCAAAGGGAAAGCAAAAACTGCATTTAAATTGCACTAAAGGCGTTTATTTTTGCGCTTTACTCTGAGCACCATCTAAACGCCTTCTGCTCGCGGTGTGAACTAAGTACATACTCCGAAAGGAACAACAAATAACGGAAAGCGTTTAGAGCAGTCCCTGCTCGGCAAAAGACACGCATTGACTGCCGCCTACAACCAGGTGATCCAGCACCCGAATATCCACCAGCGCCAACCCCTGAGTAAGTTTATGGGTGATCAGTTTATCCGCCTGGCTGGGCTCGGCCACGCCGCTGGGATGATTATGAGCCAAGATCACCGCTGCCGCATTGTGCTTCAGTGCCGCCTTTACCACCTCGCGCGGATAGACGGACGCTGCATCTATGGTGCCCTGAAACAAGACTTCCCTGGTGATTAAGCGGTGCTGCGCATCTAAAAACAGTACTAAAAACTGCTCCCGCTGCTGAGTTTTTAGCTCAAGCAGCAAAAAATCACGCACCGCCTGCGGCGAATCAAACAAGGTGTCGCGCTCTAAGGCGCTGAGCAAATGTCGTCTTGCCAACTCGATAGCCGCCTGTAATTGCACATACTTAGCCGTGCCCATACCGCGCCAGCGGCAAAAATCATCATGCTCGGCGCTCAACAAGGGCGACAGCCCCTGGCTGTGGCTTAACACCTGCTGCGCCAGCTCCACGGCATTGGCGCCGGGCACACCGGTACGAAAGAAAATCGCTAGTAATTCGGCATCGGATAAGCTGTGAGCGCCGCTGGCAAGCAGCTTCTCACGCGGCCTTTGCGCCTGGGGGATGTCGGTGATACGCATAAGCACTCCTTGCTTTGCTAATTGCTAAACTATAGTGCAAGGGGCCGACATCTGGTATCTTTTACCCCAGTTTAGGGCGTTATACCCGTTTAAATATCAACTGAATTATTGTTCGCTATGCAAAACAAAAAAGTGGTCCTTGGGATCAGCGGCGGCATTGCCGCCTACAAATGTGCCGAGTTAACACGTCGCCTTAAAGAGCGCGGTTGTGAGGTTAAAGTGGTGATGACCGACAGTGCCAAACACTTTATCACGCCACTGACCATGCAGGCGGTATCCGGTGAAATGGTGTCGGACTCCCTGCTCGACCCTCAAGCCGAAGCGGCCATGGGCCATATCGAATTTGCCAAATGGGCGGATCTGATTTTAGTTGCCCCGGCAACGGCGAACATCATTGCCAAAATGGCTGCCGGCATTGCCGATGATCTTCTCACCACCTTATTGCTGGCCACGGATGCCGACGTTGCCATCGCCCCGGCGATGAATCAACAAATGTATGCCCACCCGGCCACCAAAGCGAATTTAACCACCTTGGCTCAACGCGGTGTCGCCATCTGGGGCCCGGGCAGCGGCGAGCAGGCCTGTGGCGATGTGGGTGCCGGACGTATGCTGGAGCCGATGGAATTAGTAGAGCTTATCTGCACACCCGCCCACGAGCCGGTATTAGCGGGCAAAACTGTCACCATCACCGCTGGACCAACCCGCGAGGCGCTCGATCCGGTGCGTTATATTACCAATCATAGTTCGGGGAAAATGGGCTATGCCCTGGCCGAAGCGGCACTGGCTCTGGGCGCTAAGGTGAATTTGATCTCCGGCCCGGTGAGCCTGACGCCACCGGCGCAATGCCAAGTGTATGGTGTTCAAAGCGCACTGGAAATGCACCAACAAGCATTGGCCTTAGCGCCGCAGTCGGATATTTTTATTGGCTGTGCCGCGGTTGCAGATTATCGCGCCGCCGATATCGCCGAACAAAAAATGAAGAAACAAGGCGATGAGCTGACCCTGACTTTGGTGAAAAACCCGGACATTATTGCCGACGTTGCCGCCTTAACAAAGCAGCGTCCGTTTACCGTTGGCTTTGCCGCCGAAACTCAGGATGTTGCCACTTATGCCAAGGGCAAATTGCGCAATAAAAACCTGGATATGATCTGTGCCAACGACGTGGCAAAACAGGGACAAGGCTTTAACAGCGACAGCAATGCCCTGACCTTGTTTAGCGCCGACAGCGAACTAAGCCTGCCATTAACCGACAAGCATAAGTTAGCGCTCACTGTCATGGAAAATATTGCTGCAAAGTTGATTTAAAGCATGTAAAAAACTGGAAAGGGATTTCAGAAAGCATTAAGATGGCGTTCATAATAAAGGTCAAAGACCACTAAAGAGCTTTAAAAAGGAACGCCATGGCTGCCACACGCCGCACTAATCGCAAAGAGCAGATTCTCCAATCACTAGCGCAAATGTTAGAGACTAGCCCAGGTCAACGTATTACCACCGCCAAGCTGGCAGCTGAGGTGGGGGTATCGGAAGCGGCGCTGTATCGTCACTTTCCAAGCAAGGCACGTATGTTCGAAGGCTTAATCGAGTTTATCGAAGACACCCTGCTCTCACGCATCAACATCATTTTAGAAAACGAAAAAGAAACGCAAAGCCGCGTGTATAACATGCTGATGCTGGTGTTGGCTTTTGCCGAGAAGAATCCGGGCATCACCCGCATCCTGACCGGCGACGCCCTGCAAGGGGAAAATGAGCGTCTGCGCGAGCGCATCCAAAGCCTGTTTGAAAAGCTGGAAACCCAGTTTAAGCAAGTTCTACGTGAACGTAAGCTGCGCGAAGGTAAGGCTTTTGCCAGCGACGAAGCCACATTGGCCAACCTGTTCCTTGCCTATGTGGAAGGCAAGATGAACCAGTTTGTGCGCTCTAACTTTACCGCCAAGCCCAGTGCTCAGTTTGAGAAGCAGTGGCAAGAGCTGCAAAAGATCTGGTTGTAGCTCCCCCCCTCGCACCTTATAGGTCGGTGCTTGCGCCGACATATCAAAAAATGGTGCATCTTTGTCGGGGTGAACCCCGACCTACAGGGGTAATGGCCAGCGCTGCATCTCGATCAAACGCGACTGGGTACGGGCAAATTCAAACGCCAAACGCTCGCCCTGGTATAAATGAGTCAGCTCCCCCTGAGCGGCAATGACAATCAATTTCCCCGTGTCGTAGAACTCATCCACCAGCGCAATAAAACGCCTTGCCTCATCGTCAAACAGGGCATGACTGATCTGCTCCCGCTCACGTATGTAGCCCTCTTCAATGCCTTGAGCGGTAAAGTGTTGTACTTTTTCCACGCCCATTAAGGGTACCTTATCCACGTAGAGCACATCGAAACGCTGGGCGAGAAACATATAATCGGCACTGGATCGCCCCAACCCACATAGCTCAAGGAAATCGATACAGGCGGCGCGCTCACCGAGGGCTTGAAAACGCACGGCCCTATAGTGGATCAACAAGGCCTGGCTGTGGGCAGCTTGTTTTTGCTCCTTGCTAAAACGCTGCAACAGGCGCTCCGGCTGATACTCGATAAAATGCCGAAAGCCGTTAAACCCGTGCAGACGATAATCTTGCTCGCCGCTGACATCACAGACCTGACAATGAGCTTCAATTAAGGCAATTGTCGGCTCAAAACGGGCGCGCTGTAGGCCATTGCGGTATAACTCATGGGGCTGGCAGTTACTGGTTGCAACCAGTACCACGCCTTCGGCAAACAGGGCTTCGAACAGGCGTGCCATGATCATGGCATCACCGATATCGCTGACAAAGAATTCATCAAAGCAGAGCAAGCGTGTCTGCGACGCATAGTCATTGGCAAGTTGTCGCATGGGATTTTTAGTCCCTTGCAATGCCTGCAAGCGCTCATGCACCCAGGCCATAAAGTGATGAAAGTGTAGGCGCTGTTTATTTGCTATCGCTATCTGCTCATAAAATAAGTCCATCAGCATGGACTTGCCCCGCCCTACCGGACCATGTAAATAAAGCCCGTGAATAAGGCGTTTGCGCTGCCAGAAAAAGCGAGGGGATGCTTGGTCTGCCTCCAAAGCCGACGCCAGCTTTGCCAGCGCCTTGATCGCACGCAACTGCACGGGATCGGCGAGGATCTCTTTATTGCCAATAAGCTGGCTGTATTGGTCGAGGATTTTACTCAAGGTGGCTGTTTTCACTATGCGGCATGGGCTATACTCGCGCCATTGTAACCAAGTTTAAGCCCGTCCCCAATGAAGTTCCCCTGCCGATTAGACAAGTTTATTAGCAACCTGGCGGAAATTCCGCGCACTCACGCCAAAGCCGCCATTAAGAAAAAGCGTGTCACCGTCAACGGAGAAGTCACTAGGCAGCTTGATCAAGCAGTGACTGAACAAGATGAAATTATGCTCGATGGTGAGATTCTCACCTATCAAGGGATACGCTACTTTATGCTCAATAAGCCGGAAGGTTATGTGTGCGCCAATAGCGATGAGCTCCATGCCACCGTGTTTGAACTGCTTGATGAGCCCAACCTGAGCGAGTTACACATTGCCGGACGCTTAGACATAGACACCACGGGTTTGGTGTTGATCAGCAATGATGGTCAATGGAGCCACCAGATCACCAGCCCGAAAAAGCAAAAATTCAAAACCTATCTGGTCGAGCTGGCCGAGCCGCTTTCAGAGCAAGCGGTTAGTGAACTTGAGCAAGGTGTGCAGCTTCATGGTGAGCGCGACCTCACCCTACCCGCCAAGGTCGAAGTGTTGGCGCCATACCAAATTCGCCTGCATATAGTCGAAGGCAAATACCATCAGGTTAAGCGCATGCTGGCCGCGGTTGGTAACAAGGTGGTGACCTTGCACCGCGAAGCCATTGCCGGCATAGAACTTGACCCGGATCTCGCCCCGGGTGAGTACCGTCTCCTGAGCGAAGAGGAAATCGCGCTCTAGCGCTAAGTGTCCTCAGGAAAAGTCCATTGCACTGGTGTGCGGTTCACCTATAGTAATAGGTATGTACCGATTAAGCCTATGAGTAGCAATGGAAATCATTCACCACGGAGCGGTAAATGGCGTGACCGGCTCTTGCCACCAGTTGAAGGTGAGCGAGAGCGAGTCCTTATTGGTCGACTGCGGCCTGTTTCAAGGGCTTGAAGCGCGCCAGGAGCTCGGCATCGAATTTGATATCAGTACGGTGCGGGCACTCCTAGTAACCCACTGCCATATCGACCATGTGGGTCGTATCCCCTACCTGCTTGCCGCCGGTTTTAGCGGCCCGATTTACGCCTCCGAAGCCACTGCCGCCCTGCTTCCCCTAGTGATTGAAGATGCTCTAAAAATTGGCGTCACAGAAGATGAGCAACTGGTTGCCACCTGCTTAAGGCTTATTCGCCAGCAACTGGTACCGCTCCCCTTTAAACAGTGGCAAATGCTGGAGCAATTTAAGACCCCATTGCGCTTTCGCCTGCAACGGGCCGGACATATTCTCGGCTCCGCCTATATCGAAATCGATGTAGGCCAAGGAAAGCAGGCGCAACGAGTGGTGTTTTCCGGAGACTTAGGCGCACCCCACACGCCCTTGCTACCGGCACCTAAACCACCCTATAAGGCCGACACCCTGGTGATTGAGTCTACCTATGGCGATACCCTGCATCAGGGGCGTAAAAACCGCAGTAAACGACTTAAGGAAGTGATTGAAAAGGCGGTACGCGATAACGGCGTGGTGCTGATTCCCGCCTTTAGCATAGGCCGAACTCAGGAGCTGCTCTACGAGCTGGAGCAGATCATCCACAGTGCCCCAAAACGATCTTTTTGGCGGGACATTGAGGTGATTATCGACTCCCCCATGGCCGCCAATTTCACCAGCGAATATAGACACTTTAAATCGCTCTGGGATAAAGAGGCCAAGGCACGTGTGGCCAAGGGCCGCCATCCCCTTAACTTTGAACATCTGTATACCCTGGATAGCCACCAGGAGCATGTACAAACTCTGAGTTATCTTAAGCAGAGGCAAAAGCCGGCGATTGTGATCGCCGCCAGTGGCATGTGCAGCGGCGGGCGCATAGTGAATTACCTGGAAGCTTTTATAGGAGATCCCCGTACCGATGTGATCTTTGTCGGCTATCAGGGCCAGGGAACGCCCGGACGTGATATTCAAAAATACGGCCCGCGCGGTGGTTATGTGTTGTTAAATAAGCAAAGGATCGATATTAAAGCACAGATACATACCATTAGCGGTTACAGCGCTCATGCGGATCAGGCCAATTTAGTGCGATTTGTTAGCGGCATGACGAAGAAGCCAAGACATATCAAAATAGTGCATGGTGATACAGAGGCAAAGCAAGCGCTTGCGGATAAACTTAAAGAAAGCCTCAAAGGCGAAGTGAAGATAGAAATCGCGACCTAAGGCGTTGTAGGTCGGCCTTTAGGCCGACAAATATGCACATAGTTAGCTTTGTCGGCGCAGAGCACCGACCTACAGGTTATTACTCATAACCATTGGGGTTTTGGCTTTGCCAGCGCCAAGCATCCTGCATCATTTGCATTAAGCCGCGCTCTGCCTGCCATCCCAGCTCATTCAAAGCTTTTTGCGCACTGGCATAACAGGTGGCGATATCGCCATCGCGACGCGGGGCGATTTGATAAGGCACGGGCTTGTCGGCCACCTGCTCCAAGGCCTGCACCATTTCCAATACCGAGTAACCGTTGCCGGTACCCAGGTTATAAATATGCACACCGCTGTGTTCAGCAAGCCAGTCCAGGGCTTTAAGGTGACCCAAGGCTAGGTCGACAACATGAATGTAATCGCGCACTCCGGTGCCGTCTTTGGTAGGGTAATCGTCCCCAAATACCGCCAGCTTCTCCAGCTTACCTACGGCTACCTGAGAGATATAAGGCAAGAGGTTATTGGGAATGCCGTTAGGGTCTTCACCAATTTGTCCGCTGTGATGAGCGCCAACCGGATTAAAGTAGCGCAAGATAGCAAAGCGCCAACGGGGATCGGACTTGGCTACATCTTCCAGAATCCGCTCCACCATCAATTTAGAGGTGCCATAAGGGTTGGTGGTGCCGCCCACGGGGGCATTTTCATCTATGGGCAAGGTTTGCGGGTCGCCATAAACCGTGGCGGATGAGCTAAATACCAAAGAGAACACTTCGGCTTCGCGCATCGCTTCAATCAGGGTAAGCGACCCCTGGACATTATTTTGGTAATACATCACTGGCTTGCTCACCGACTCGCCCACAGCCTTAAGGCCAGCAAAATGTACCACGGCGGTGATATGATGATCGCTAAACACCTTATCCAACGCCGCTTTATCGCGAATATCACCTTGAACAAAGGCCACGCTCTTACCCGTTAGCGCCTCAACGCGACGTAGCGACTCTTGCGAGCTGTTGCTCAGGTTATCAAAGACCAGCACTTCACTGCCCTGCTCAAGCAACTCAAGTACCGTGTGTGAGCCGATATAACCGGCTCCGCCGGTCACTAAGATTTTCATAATCTATCCCTGTCAAAAATTAGGCGTAAAAACCTTTGTACCATTTAACCAATTGCTTCACCCCGGAGGTAACATCGACCTGAGGGCGATAGCCGGTTGCAGTAAAAAGATCTTCGGTATCGGCATAGGTTTTATACACATCGCCCGGCTGCATTTCGCGGAAGTTTTTCACCGCTTCGATACCCAGCTCATCTTCAATGGCCTTAATAAAGTCCATCAGATTAACAGGGCTGCCATGGCCGATGTTGTAAACCTTGTAAGGAGCCGAGCTAGTGGCCGGCGAGCCAGACTCAACCTTCCACTCCGGGTTCGGCTCGGGCACCACATCGGCAATACGCACCACACCTTCGACAATGTCGTCGATATAGGTAAAATCGCGCCACATGTCACCATGGTTATTCACGTCTATGGTTTCACCGTTAAGGATTTTCTTGGTGAAAATGTAGGGAGCCATATCCGGGCGGCCCCAAGGACCATACACGGTAAAGAAACGCAGCCCGGTAGTTGGCAAACCATATAAATGAGAATAGCTATGAGCCATTACTTCGTTGGACTTCTTGGTCGCCGCATAGAGTGAAACCGGGTGGTCAACGGAATCACTGGTAGAAAAAGGCGTGGTTTCATTTAAACCATAGACAGAGCTGGATGACGCATATACCAAGTGCTCAATCTGATTATGGCGACAGGCTTCTAAGATATTTAGGTGGCCAAACAGATTGCTTTCGGCGTAGGCATGAGGGTTATCAATAGAGTAACGCACACCGGCCTGGGCCGCTAAGTGAATAACGCGGTCAAACTTTTCCTGCTCGAATAGTTGCGCCAGCGCCTGCTGCTGAATAAGATCCAACTCAATAAAAGTAAAACGTTCGTGCTTTATGTGCTCAAGGCGCGCCGTTTTTAGGGCAACATCATAATAATCATTAAGGTTATCTATGCCAACAACTTCATGGCCCTGTGCCAATAGCTTGTCACTGACCGCGGCGCCTATAAAACCCGCGGCGCCCGTTACTAAATACTTCATAGCTACCCTTATTAATCACTGCCAAACAGGTCGCGAGTGTACACCTTATCCGCGACATCACTCAATTCATCGGTCATCCTATTAGAGATTATGACATCAGAGCACTGCTTGAGTTCCTCAAGCGAGGTGGTGACCTTAGAATGGAAAAAGGTGTCCGACTCGAGCGTAGGCTCATATATCAGCACTTCGATACCCTTGGCTTTAATACGCTTCATTACGCCCTGAATAGCCGACGCCCTGAAATTATCCGAGCCGGTCTTCATCACCAGGCGATACACACCTACAACCTTAGGGGCGCGTTTAATGATTGAGTCGGCGATAAAATCCTTACGCGTAGTGTTGGCATCAACTATGGCGCGGATCATATTGTTGGGCACATCCTTATAGTTGGCCAGCAACTGCTTGGTATCTTTTGGTAAGCAGTAACCGCCGTAGCCAAACGAAGGATTATTATAATGACTGCCGATACGCGGATCTAAGCCCACCCCTTCAATTACCTGACGGGCATCCAAACCGTGCGACTCTGCATAGCTGTCCAGCTCATTAAAATAGGCGACACGCATGGCAAGGTAAGTGTTGGAGAACAGCTTAATGGCTTCGGCTTCGGTGGAATTAGTCAGCAACACATCCACATCTGTTTTTTCTGCACCTCGCTGTAAAAGGGCCGCAAACTTAGCTGCGCGCTCACTTTGCTCACCAACAATAATACGCGATGGATATAGGTTATCGTGCAGCGCCTTGCCCTCACGCAGAAACTCCGGCGAGAAGAGGATATTATTAACGCCAAACCTTTCCTTGATGCTTTTGGTGTAACCTACTGGCACGGTTGATTTGATAACGATCAGCGCGGCCGGGTTGATGTGAAGCACATCCTCAATCACCTTTTCCACGGTTTGAGTGTTAAAGTAATTGGTCTCTGGATCATAGTCGGTGGGCGTGGCTATCACCACATACTCAGCCCCCTGCAGCGCCATTTCTTTATCCGTGGTGGCGGCAAGGTTAAGTGACTTATGTTGCAAAAAGTGACTGATTTCTTTGTCGATTATGGGTGATTCTTGCTTATTTAATAAAGCAACTTTGTTACTGTCGATATCCAGGGCAACCACTTCATTGTGTTGCGCCAAAAGTACTGCATTAGACAGACCGACGTAGCCGGTACCAACTATAGTAATTTTCATAACAATCTTCTGTGTAAACTAGGTTCAAAGCAATTTCGTATTAGATAAACACTATCGTATAGATATGAATGTTAGATTAAGTTCTGCGAGGGAAAAACTTAAGCGGTATAAGCTATCTAAGCTGGCTGCAGGCTTCGCCTACAGCCCGCATTTTACAGACTGTTTTTAAGATACGCGGTGAACGCATCACCTAAATCAGGGTGTTGCTGGGCATAGCGCACAAACGCCTTGAGATAACCCAGCTTATCGCCACAATCGTGGGAGAGGCCGCTCATACGAAACGCCTCTACCGGCTCTTGCTCAATAAGCATATCGATGGCGTCGGTGAGTTGAATTTCCCCACCCGCGCCAATGGGCGTTTTCTTTAATAGCGGCCAAATATTATGAGATAGCACATAGCGACCTACCACGGCCAGGTTTGAAGGCGCTTCTTCCACCTTAGGCTTTTCCACCATGTGTTTGATAACGGCACTTTCACCTGGTTCAATTTGAGCACCATTAATATCAGCAATCCCGTACTTGCTTACGTCCTGCGTAGCTACCGCCTCAAGCATAATTTGGCTGGTCTGAGTGTCTTTAAAGCGTTTGATCATGGCGGCCAGGTTTTCAGTGCGTTGATCGGCGCTGAATTCATCGAGGATTACATCCGGCAAGATCACCGCAAAGGGATTATCGCCGACAATTGGTCTAGCACACATAATGGCATGGCCCAAACCTTTTGCTTCGCCTTGGCGTACATGCATTACAGTTACGCCTTCTGGGCAAATAGAACGCACCTCATCAAGCAACTGGCGCTTCACTCGCTTCTCTAGCGTTGCTTCTAATTCAAAACTGGTGTCGAAGTGGTTTTCAATGGCGTTTTTTGAGGAATGTGTTACCAACACTATCTCTTTAATACCCGCGCGCACGCATTCATTAACAATATATTGAATCAGTGGCTTATCTACCAAAGGCAGCATTTCTTTAGGGATGGCTTTGGTTGCCGGTAGCATGCGGGTGCCCAAACCCGCCACTGGGATTACTGCTTTCATCGTATCATCTAAATCCGTTTTATAATTTTACAAATATACCGCATAAGAAGACGGCCAGACAATGGAGAATACTAACACTTCATGAGGAAACTCACCATATTAACCGCCCTGTTAGCTTCAAGCTTTGAGTTAAGGGTGAAATGGTGTAAAATTTGTCTGCTTTTAGGGTTACGAAAAAGGGAATTGAAGAACCCAAGGTGTATACCCAAATGGATTAATAGTTTCAGGATATAACATCATTTATGAGTTTTAAAGCGAGTAAAGTTAACATAAGTAATGACGAAACCGGCTTGCATATTACCACCAGTGACAAGGCAGAGCCTCATTTAGAGATTGTAGACAATATGACTCTTGATAATCGCGCTGTTTATGTCTACTGCCCTAAGGAAGACGAAAGCCGACTCATTAAAGTGTTAAGTCGCCATAGTATCTTTAACTTTAAAGTAAATAATTACAACACTAGGGACTTTCGAGGTAAAACCCTTTGCCACTACCGCAGCGCTAACCTAACTGAAGAGCAACAATCCTACCTAATCGCAGCTACTGAGTTAGGTGCTTGGGTAGAACCATTAGTCAGCTTTTTAGATCGAAAGCTGGGGTATACAGAAGTTGAGATTTTACACAGCGGCTACTTTTTACATCAAAAAGCATTTTCTATCTTATCTAATAAAAGAAGCTTTAGGATTAAGCGACTTATTGACTTAGCCTTTGTATTTTTACTCTCGCTAATTGCGATTCCAATCGGCCTAATCACAGCATTAATGATCAAATTAGAGTCTCCTGGCCCAGTCTTTTATAAACAAAAACGTACCGGTAAATACAACAAAGAATTTAACGTGATCAAATTCCGCTCAATGCGAACGGATGCTGAAAAGGGTGGTGCAAAATGGGCTACTAAAAATGATGCCCGCGTTACCAAAGTGGGCAAGTTTATTCGAAAAACGAGAATTGATGAGCTACCGCAATTGATCAATGTGCTTAAAAATGAAATGTCCATGGTCGGCCCGAGACCAGAACGCGAAGTTTTTATTTCAGATTTAGAAAAGGCAATCCCTTACTACCGCTTTAGACATGCGGTGAGGCCGGGAATTACAGGTCTTGCTCAAGTGAAGTACCCTTATGGTGCATCCACAGAAGACGCTATTTGGAAGCACAAATACGATATTTACTACATTAAACACCAATGTTGGCGTATGGATTTAAAGATTTTATTACTGACCATCAAAACAGTGCTCTTTGGGATGGGACGTTAGTCCCATCCCATTTTGGAATGCTAAAATGAATCTTTCCACTCTCCAATTGGCATCGGAGTTACTTTAGCACCCCTAGAAATCGAGCTAGTGAGGGGCATTTTGTACGCAAAATCCCCTTAACTGCATAATGAACAAAATAATACGTGGAACGAATAAACCCCAACTTCTCAATATGGCGATACAAATACCAGTTTTCTTGCGCCATCTGAGCTTTTTTTCCTGAGCTTTGAGAAGCATAAACCCTGTATTGCGCTAGCACATCCTGATAACCATAAGCAAAATCTACTTTTTTCAAAATACATAGCCAAGTCGCAAAGTCCTCGCGTTTTGTATTCAATGGCATATAAACTTTACCAAGTCGGTTTGTATCATAAATTGCAGTTAGGCAACCTATCACGCAAGTTTTTAATAAGTTATTATAATCGACTTTTTCAGGAACTCCCACACGGCCAAAACAATTTCCGGCCTCGTCCACTTTTTCGTATGCTGAGTAACTAAAAGCAATATTATTTGATCGCATAAAATCAATTTGCTTCTCAAGCTTATATGGCAACCAAAGATCATCACTATCTAAAAATGCAATATAACGACCTTTAGCATTGGAAATTGCTTTATTCCTTGCCACAGAAACACCTGCGTTCTCTGCTTGTTGAATTAACTTTATTCTTGGTTCAGCATCTATCAATGGAGCTAGTACCGATAAAGAACTATCTGTTGAAAAATCGTCAACAATAATTAGCTCCCAATCCGTTAACGTTTGTTGAATAACAGATTGAACTGTTTCCTCTAAAAATGATGCTGCGTTATACAGCGGCATAATAACTGAAACTAAGGGCATAATTTCTATCCTAGATATTATTTTTTATTGTTGATGTAATAAAGCGAAGAAAATCATCCTCTCTATCTTCCCAAAAAATATCAGGCTCATATTTAGAATAGCTTTCTTTCAATAAATTAGATTTTGAAAGAAGCTCCTTCCGAATATCAGAAACATTATATTCATCAATTAAAATGACATTATTCGATCTGTTTTTCAGATCTTTAGCCATCATTGTTTCTTTTGAAAAGATAGGAACCTTAGAAAAGTAAGAACATTCAAAGTATTTATTTGAAATTGCATAGAGCGCATTAAAATCTTTTGTCGGATATGCAGCCCATACAAAATCAACTGACTCGTATATGTTAGGCAAGTCCGCTAATTGGTATTTACCAAAAAACGATACCTGCTTATCCATTTCTAAATCGCTAACACGTTTTTTTAAATTTTCGAGCTCAGGACCATCACCATAAACTAAGAAATGAATATCCGTTCCTTGAATCGCTTCAAGTATATTTTCTAAAATATTAAAATAACGAACAACACCAATCCAAGCCACCGAAACACCATCGATAGATATAGGAGCATGAAAGTAACTTTGATTCTGCTTTAATCCATTCTCAAAAGTTACTTTTGAAGGGTAGTTTTCAAACACATAAGTAGTTAATTTTTCGCTATATAACCCTTTAAAATAACGAGATGCCAGCACTGTCACTTGAGTACTTCTCAACAAGTAACGCTCAAGTACTCTCAAACCATTTAGCACAAGTTGATTATTTGATGTCGGTAAGTCTAAGCAATCATAAATAACATCTATTTTCTTATTTAAAAATTTTTTTATTAGTACTGCACAAAGTAAAGAATCCCAATGACTGGCAAAAATCACTTCAGCTTTTTCAGTTTTAATAACTTTATAGCAATGCTTTATGAACTTGGGTAGTGAAAGCAACTTTTTTAGCTGATTACCATACTTAAGATTGTTTTGTAATACTCTAGCGTCCTCGGGGATTTCTTTTGTATATTCCCCGCGATTCCATGCTGAGACAATCACATCAAACTTTCTAGCCAAAGTGCTCTTAAAACGCGCGGTTCTGCTATTGATAGGCCAAGTGGTATCTATAAAAACTATTTTTTTCATGACTCTATTATTTTAAATAAAATTCATAAGGTTCAGCAGCCAATATGATTGGCATCGAATACAATGAATACACCAAGATAAATAAGGTAGTTGCCATCCGTTTGATTGATGTTTTTTGATAATCTGCATCATTGTAAATTTTGGCTAACCAGGGGATGACTATCACACCCAACAGTAAAAAGTAGTAACTTATTCGCCAGGCAAGGACCGTTACATCAGATAGCGAAATCATCAAAAACATACCGAGAATATAAACTTTAAAATAATCCTCATTAAAATAATTACTTAGCCACCTTCTAGCCCTATAAATAAGAAAAACAACCAAAAAACCTAATAAAATGCGCGGATCATAAAGAGGCATAGGGTAACCATAATCAGAGGAATTAAGGTATATACTAATAAAAGCTGCAACCTTCTCGAAACCAATTAAAGAAAAAGCTTGAATCACCATAGAAAAGGGACTAAAAAAAACAAAGAAAAGCGCAGAAAAAGACAGCATTAGCAACAGTGTTTTTAATTGAAAGCGAGTCAAGAATATTACCAAAAGAACCAATGCAGAGGTATGAAAAGAAAATGCCAATAAAAAGTAAAGGATACTTTTATAATATTTTTTATGAATAAACGCTATAAAAAAAAGCAAACCAAAGGCTGCGGCTACGGAGGTTCTTGCCGTATGCATATTCATGCTTAGAAAATAAGGAAACCAAACCAATAAGGAGAGCATTTTATAAGGTGAATACTTATAAATAACATAAAGCACAATCCCGCCTGAAAGCAATGCCATCACAGCGATAATAAACTGGCCGTCAAAACCGATCGCATTACCTAAATAGGATAAAAACCTAAAACCAAATTCAACATGAACTGTAGGGTCAACTACCTGCTCCCAGTTTTGAATATTTCCATACAGCCGCAAGTAAGCATCATAATCACCTTTACCGACCCCTCCTAGACGAAACGCAGAAAACACAAGTAACGAAAACGCAAGTATAAGAAACACTAGGTTCTCATACTTAGATTTATCAAATATGGTACCGATTGATATCTCGACTAGAAATAGCAGATAAGGTATCATTTTGCGTGTTCTTTAAGAAAATCTAAAATACGTCGGCTGGCTAAACCATCACCATAAGGGTTAGTCGCCTGACTCATGGATTGATATAAGGCCTCATCATCTAACAAACGCTGTACTTCATTGACAATAATGGCTGCATTTGTGCCCACCAGCTTGACTGTCCCAGCATCTACGGCTTCCGGGCGTTCCGTAGTATCACGCATAACTAAAACTGGTTTTCCCAGACCAGGTGCCTCTTCCTGTACACCGCCACTATCTGTAAGTACCAGATAACAACGCTGCATTAAATAGACAAAAGGCTCGTACGACAGCGGGGCAATTAAATGCACATTAGTTAAATTACCCAACAAACGTTTAACAGGTTCTTGTACATTGGGATTTAAATGGACAGGGTAAATGAAGTGTACATCAGGGTTTTGTTGCGCCAGCTCCCCTAATGCCTTGCATATATTTTCAAAACCTTCACCGAAGTTTTCACGTCGATGCCCGGTTACAAGCACATAGCGACTAGCTAGTAATTCAGATGCCAGTCCCGCACTGGTTAATGTACTCAATAACGAATCTTTTAATTGTGTTGAATTTTCAACCTTTTGATTAACCCAATGCAAAGCATCTATCACTGTGTTACCGGTAACCATAATATCTTTTTCATTGACTAATTCGGCAAGTAAAGCCTTTTGATTACGCGACGTTGGGGAAAAATGCCACTTAGCCAATCGACCAGTGAGTACTCTATTTGCTTCTTCAGGCCAAGGTGATAAAAGATCACCTGTACGTAACCCTGCCTCAACGTGGCCAACCGGAATTTGTTGATAAAAGGCAGCTAAGGTTGCTGCAAAACAAGTTGCGGTATCACCATGAACTAAAACGAGATCTGGTTTTTCTGCTTTCAAAACATCACGTAACCCCAACAAAATACCACTAGTAATATCGTATAAATCCTGCCCTGATCTCATTAAATTCAATCATAATCAGGTGTAATATCAAAAAGTGTCAAAACCTGATCAAGCATTTCCCTATGCTGAGCAGTCACCACCACCTTAGCCTCAAAAAAAGCGTCTTCTTCGAGAGCTTTAACCAAAGGAGCCATTTTTATAGCCTCTGGTCGCGTACCAAAAACTGATAAGATTTTCATCGCCATTAATTAACCCTTAATTATCCAACGATATTTTGAGATATTTTTCTTTCCCACAGTGCCAATGAGAAATCTTTTTTTATTTTATTATATGCTGCCTCTGACATTTCTAAGTATTTATCTTCTGGCATTTTTAAAGCGCATTCTAACGCTTTAGTTAAATTGTAATCCTTCGCAACAATCCCACTTATGCCATCATCAATTAGCACCTCATAACCGTCACCAGGGTATACGATCGGAACTAAACCAAAGGACATAGCTTCCAATAACGCATAATTAGCGAGGACAATATCAGCAGGAAGGACAAAAAACTTGAACTCCTTCATCACATCTTTGATGTTATTCACAAAACCATAAGTGCGAACACTCTCATCCAAATCCAAATTTTTAAAATGATTTAAAGCCTTATCTGAGTAATGGACACCTCGGGGGGCATAGACATCGTTTGATATAGAATTAAAGCCATATATTGATGCTGAAAATGAAGCACCTTTATTTTTCAACTCATTGAAGGAGTCTATAAGCTCAATAACATTCCTTTTTTCAATGACTGCATTTGCGTATAAAAAATCCCCCGCCCTATTAAACCCACCAACAAATTCACCTACAGGGACACAGTTGTAGATCGAAATAACTTTAGTCAAAAGATGTGGATTTATTGCTCTAATTGATTCTAAATGATGATGCTCTTTCGCATATATATGATTAGCAAAGTTTAAAGATAACCTAGAAAGCCTCATTTTGGCATAAGTTAAAAACCTAGTCACCTTGGATGTTGCGTTCGTATTTTGATTATCACCAACAAGCTCCCAACCTATTAGCCAATACCTGACATTTATACCCAAAGCTCTTGCTGTTATTATGTAAAAAATTGTGAATATGGAGTAATCGTAACAATCTATATTTTTAGGTTTAAAATCTTTAAGTGCTCGAAAGTAACTGAGGAACCTACCCCAACGCCCCCTACCTGAAAAATAAAAAGTACCGTTCACCTCCCCATTAAAATCTTCTTGGCTTGAATTTAGTAAAACCTTAGGCTCTATACCCGACTTTTTATAAGAATCAACCAAATATTGATATTTATGTGGAAAAAAAGGTAATCCTACTATAAGTACTTTCTTCATTAACTTAACTTCTATGTAACTCTTTAACTATTCGTATCGAAGCATTTCCACCGCCATATAGCTGTTTTTCGTCAACAACTTTCCGGCCAAGATGGCGATTGGCGGCATCGATTATTTTTACTGTATCAGCACCAACAAGCTCATTTGCACCAATGTCGATTAACTCAACCCATTCAGTTTGATCACGCATAGTTACACAAGCTTTTTTAAAGAAAAATGCTTCTTTTTGTACGCCACCGCTATCTGTCAAAACTAACTGGCAATGCTCTAATAACCAAAGCATCTCAAAGTAGCCAACGGGATCAATCAGGTGAACATCCAATTGCAACCCCTGTTGAACAATTAATTTTCGGGTTCGAGGGTGCAAGGGTATTACAACAGAAGCGACTTCCTGGTGTATATAATTTAGAGCATCAACAATATGTTTAAGTCTAACTGGATCATCAGTGTTCTCAGCACGGTGTAATGTAGCAAGGATAAATTGCCTAGGAAGATCATTTATAGGGGGGACTGCTTGCTCAGCAAATAATATGGCTGCATCTTGCATTACATCCCCAACTTGTAAAGTTTTTATTGGTTTATCGCTAACACCTTCATTTTTCAAATTTGAATCGCAGTATCTGTAGGGCAAAAGAGAATATCACTTATTTGATCAGTCAAAATACGATTTATTTCTTCAGGCATCTGCATATTAAAGCTCCGCAACCCTGCTTCGACATGCGCGACTGGAATATGTAATTTAGTAGCAGCAAGTGCTCCTGCAAGTGTTGAATTAGTATCACCATAAACCAGTACTCTATCAGGTTTATGTTGTAATAGGGCTTGCTCTATTTCTATTAGCATACGCCCCGTCATCTCTCCATGATTGCCGCCGTGAATATCTAACTTAACATCAGGGCGAGGTATATTTAATTGATTAAAAAAAACATCTGACATATTGACATCAAAATGCTGCCCTGTATGTAAAATAACTTCTTCAATACCACCTGTTTTTTTAATCTCACGAGAAACAACACTCGCTTTAATAAATTGGGGCCTCGCACCAATAATAGTAAAAATCTTTTTCACAAAACACCTTATTTTTTAATATTAGAGTTTTTTATTAATTCAATAATTGACAAAAAACTTCCTTTAAAAAGAAAAAAACCGCCAATCAAAAAAAATAGCGACAAAGAAATACCTATATATTCAGACTTAAAAACAAACCCATTAGCAATCAGAAATATCAGAATAATGGAGGTAACAATATAGCTCTTTGTATTTCTCAAATTCACCCAAACTAATGAAGAAAGCTCCAGCCGAAGTATAAAAAACACACCGAAGGCAATTGAGGTTGAGACGGCGGCCCCCAAAGCTCCATAGTTCGGAACAAGTAAATAGTTTCCTGTAAAGTTAATCACCATAGCCGTAACAGATGCGTACATTGAAAGTTTGGTTTTTTTTACAATTGTAATTCCAACGGCTTTTATTTCTGACAGGGTGTAAAGGAGAGGGTGCAATAAACAAAGAGGTAACAAATACGCTATCGCTTCATACTCTTGCGGTAAGAATAAAGGAGTGACCCATGAGAATGCCACAGATAGCATAGTTGTGAAATAAACTATTGCTAAAAAATGCGATGAAGCATTCTCAAGCTTATCTATATCAACTTTATCCTCATGCACCCATTTATAAATCAAAGGTGCCCAAATTAGATTAAAAATCCCAGCAAAAAGAGTTGCAACCCCCGCAAAGCTCATGGTTACAGAGTAGACGCCCAGTTCAGCTAAGGTTGATAGATAACGTAAAAACAGTTTATCCATTACATTTAAGCCCCATACGGCGATGCCAGCAATAACAAGCGGCAAACCAAAATGCAGGCTTCTTTTCAATAGTTCGATGTCTAGCGGTGATGATATAGCTTCCCGCCAGTCCTTTTTGGTATTCCACATAAACACTAATAACACAATAACTATTGATAAGGTGTGGGCACTTACCAAGGTTATTGAAGAGCTGCCTGTATTCAGACATACAGCGGCAACTATAAATAGTAAAAAGAATACTTTTGGCAGCAATTGCGCCATAGAGAATGCTAAAGAGCGTTCTTGCATACGTAAAATTAAAGAAAAAAATCGCGAAAGCAAGGCCGCTAATAAACATATTAAGGTTAATAAGCTTAGATGTTCGCTATCTTGTGCGTAAAGCAATCTAGATATGAGGGTTCTATCAATAAAAAATGCAGTCGTTAACGCTCCCAGTGCGAGCAAAGCTCCTGGTAATATAGCGGCCTTAAAAAGTGTAGGCTTATTTTTTGATTCATAATATTCACGCACATAAAATTGGTCTAAGCCCAAGCAAAAAACAAGCACAAAAAGGCTCATCACTACTTGTAGCATGCTGACACGGCCCACATCTTCTACACTGTAAAACCAAGTGATAAGAGGTAACGAAATTATGCCCAGCAGACCAGAGCCAATAGGACCAACCAGATAGCCTAGAATTAGCTTTTTATTCATCTGAATTTCACCGTCAAGGCATCTTGATAGCCTAACAGTCCCATGTTATTCATTTACCTCAGAAACAAGAATCTCATCGTAGACCATCGTAAGTTGGCGTACGACAGCTTGCTCGCTGAAGTTCTTTTGGCAATACGAGCGAATATCATGAGCGTTATACCGCTGCCACTGCCCTAACATTTCTTTAAGCCCTTGATATACAGCTAAAGCATCATTTTTATCAACTAAAGTACCTACATCCTCGATAACGATAGATTCAGGCCCCCCAGAACGGGTAGATAAAACAGGCTTTCCAAGCGCCAACGCCTCTACAAGCACCACACCAAAAGTTTCATACTCACTGGTTAGTGCAAATAAATCGGCTTTTATCATTTCAGTCTTAACTTGCTCTCGCGTCAGCATACCTAAAAAGCTAACTTTGTGAGCTACACCTAAGTGTTGAGCTAAAGCGATTAAGTTTTCTTTCTCTGGCCCATCACCACCTATTACCAAGTTGGTCAATGGATATTCTCCATTCAATTGTGAGAAAGCTTTAATTAACACATCAAGCCGTTTCTTTTTATCTAGAAAACAAACATTAATAATTGTTAGCGTATCACTTCTACTTTTTTTTGGTGGTATCTCACTACTAAAAAATGAGTCGTTAACAATATTTGGGATATAGGCCCACTTTTTTGTATTAAACTGCTCATTCAATAACGTCTTAAATTCATTACTAACTGCAATACACTTACTTGCCTGACTTACAACAGGCTTTAACTCAGCGAAAACCTCTGCTGAATACAAACCTCGAGCAAACGCCGTTTGATGTTCAGTAACCACATAAGGAATATCATACTTTCCACTTAAGTAATGAGCCAGCACCCCTGCATTTAACAATGAATGTACATGTATAATATCCGGCTTACCGTGTGTTTTCACATAGTGTTGATATAATGCCTCACCTTTTTGCAAATAGCTTTTGATGCTTAGTGTGCGGCACTTCGGCGCCATATTAAAAAATCGATAACGGTAGGTATTGATGACATCATCATCTTTTTCAATCTGCTGTGACCACACATTAAAGTTAAAAATTTTTTTTAACGAGTTAATTTCAGGGAAGATCACCCCCACTTGATGACCATACTTAGAAAGAGCTATCGCTTGTTCACGAAAAAAGCTCCCCACAACGTCCCCTTTATAGCGAGGATACCAAGAAGGAAGTACTAAAATATGCGCTTTATGGTTCAAAACGATACCTCAGCCATATACCCGTGCATTGGAAGACTAAAAACTTGTGAGGCTAATCGAGAAGCAATAGGGAAGTTTTCGTCAGTGTAGCCTAGCTCCTTAAAAGCCGTTTGTTGATGCATACAGGTCCCATAATACACCATAGTCGGCACACCCTGCTCCTTATAGTTAGCCATTTCAGCATCGCGATCGTCACTGACTAAGGTATATTGAGCCCATGAGCTTACATAGCCTTCTGGAACAACAGGTATCTTGTACTTACCTGCCAACTCGCGGGAATACTTATCAGCGGCTCGATTGCGAGCTTTTAGCTCCGTTGGAAACTCTGCTAGCTTCTCCAACAGGATAGCGGCTTGAATGGTATCTAAACGGCTATTCATACCGATGCGAACGTTATCATATTTATCCGCTCCCTTACCGTGCACTCGGTAAGAGCGAAGTAATTCTGCGTACTCGTCATTGTTTGTGAAAATGGCACCACCATCCCCATAACAACCTAGCGGTTTAGCTGGAAAGAAACTGGTTGTAGCAATATCACCGAAGCTACCTGCACGCTGACCGTTTATCTCCCCACCAAAACCTTGCGCCGCATCTTCCACCAACTTGAGGTTGTATTTATCTGCAATTTTTTGCAGTGCCGGATAATTAGCGGGCAGGCCGAACAAATCAACTGCAATAATAGCCTTAGGGTTAAGTTCACCTTCGGCAATCACTTTTTGAATTTGCTTTTCCAAGTCTACTGGGCAGATATTAAAGGTGTCTTGATCAGAATCGACAAAAACAGGCGTAGCGCCTTCGTACGCTATCACTTCAGCGGTTGCAAAGAAGGTAAACGTTGGACAAAAAACTGCGTCGCCTTCTTTTACATCTAGAACCATCATTGCCAGTGTTAGCGCATCTGTGCCATTTGCACAGGTAATCACATGCTTAACACCTACATAATCTGCCAGATTCTGCTCTAGCTCTTGAACCTCAGGCCCCATAATGTATTGGCCATGTTCGAGAACATTGTGAATACGCTTATCTATTTTGCTTTTTAAGTGCTCATACTGAGCTTTAAGATCGATAAACTGCATGACTTATTCTTCTTCAATTAGCGTCAGGGTAGAACCTGATAACTTGTAGATATCACCTGTGTGGGGACAGCTTGTTTGTGCCTCGCCTTCTAGCGGCAAGTCTAACTGCTCACCATACTTGCTAATCCATCCGATTTGCTTTGCAGGTACACCAACCATAAGTGCAAAAGGCTTTACGTCTTTATTTATTACTGCGCCGGCGCCAATCAGCGAATATTCACCTAGGGTTACGCCGCAAACAATCGTACAGTTCGCGCCTAGCGTAGCGCCTTTCTTTACAAGGGTGTCACGATATTCTGTTTTGCGCTCGATAAAGGAGCGCGGGTTGTACACATTGGTGAAAACCATACTAGGGCCGCAAAATACATCGTCTTCTAAATGCACATTGTCGTATACCGACACATTATTTTGGACCTTTACATTGTTGCCTATGGTAACCTTATTTCCTACAAAAACATTTTGTCCTAAAGAGCAGCCAGAGCCAATTTTGGCTCCACCACATACGTGAGCAAAATGCCAAACGCGGCTACCTTCCCCAATTTGTGCGCCATCATCAACGATAGCGCTCTCATGCACCTGATAATCGACTGCCATTTTACAGCACCTTGTGAAGCAACGGATGCGCTTTATCACCCGCTTCAGCAATTGGCATTACACGAATGTTTTCAACGGTTTCTATAGCAACACGATTTTCATCTACGCCAAAGCCATTACCGGCAAGAATATTCTGGTAACTTTGCGTATGTAGGTCGGTAAAACCACCCGAGAATTCAAGTTCTTCATCACCAATAGTAATACTGCGATAGGTTGTTTTCTCGCCATGCACGGCATTTTCCGGCAAGTTGTTAGCATCAATAGATAAGAACCAACGAACGCGGGCACGCTCATATTGAAGATAACCACTGGCTGTTTTTTCATCGCGATAATGCACTTCGTTATGTTGAAGTTCACCAAATACAAAATGCAACATATCGTAAAAATGCACACCTATATTGGTAGCAACACCACCAGACTTATGATCGAAACCCTTCCATGACTTCATATACCACTTACCACGAGAAGTCATGTACGTTAGGTCAACATCAAAAATATGATCTGCCGAAGCTGCCGCAACCTTCTCTTTTAGGGCGATAATTGAAGGATGAAGGCGTAGCTGTAAAATTGAATTTACTTTAGCGCCGTACTTTTCTTCATAGCCTTTTAATACATCCATGTCACTCGATTCCAGCACCAGTGGCTTTTCACAAATAACATCTATGCCATTTTTTAGAGCATATTTCATATGCGGGGCATGTAGGTAGTTAGGGCTACAAATCGCGATGTAGTCTAGCTTGTTTCCTTGCATTTCTTGGTCTTCCACAAATGCCGTGAAATCTTCAAATTCGGTAAAGAATTCAGCATTTGGAAAATGACTATCCATGATACCAACTGAATCATTGATATCCATGGCAACAACAAGGTCGTTTCCGGTATCTTTGATAGCGCGAAGATGGCGAGGTGCGATGTAACCAGAAGCACCAATTAAAGCAAACTTTTTCATGTTAATCCTTACAATCTGATATCTGACTGACCTACCGGTAGCACGTGCTTGACGTCATATAACACGTGGTTTTCTTTACCTAACTTACGCAAGGCAGCCATCCCCATTTCTTTAAACTCACTGTGATCCACCGCCACCACAACACCATCGTAATAGCTTTCTTTAAGCTCTTTGATAAGCTCAAGGTTGTATTCGTGCTGAACCTCATCTGGACTAGCCCAGCGATCATATACATCCACTTCCATATTGAAGTCTTGTAGTTCACGAACGATATCTATGATCTTGGTATTACGCACGTCAGGGCAATCACCTTTGAAAGTAAAACCAAGTACCAACACCTTAGCTTCATCAATGTGAATCTTTTGGCTAGACAGTTTTTTCACCAACTGAGTAGCAACATATTCGCCCATACCGTCATTAATACGCCGTCCAGCTAAAATCACTTCGGGTCGATAACCTACTTCCTGTGCTTTATGAGTCAAGTAATAAGGGTCAACACTAATGCAGTGGCCACCCACAAGGCCTGGCTTAAACTTTAAGAAGTTCCACTTGGTTCCAGCTGCATTTAAGACTTCCTCGGTATCAATGCCAAGGCGGTTAAAGATCTTCGCAAACTCATTAATGATTGCGATATTTAAGTCTCGCTGGGTGTTTTCAATAACTTTAGCCGCTTCCGCTACCTTCAGTGAACTGGCCTTATGAGTTCCTGCTTCAATGATTGAGCCATAAAGGTTATCGACAAAATCAGCAACTTCCGGCGTAGAACCGGAAGTAATCTTCATAATCTTAGTGAGGGTATTCACCTTGTCACCTGGGTTTATACGCTCAGGAGAGTAACCCGCAAAAAAGTCTTCATTAAACTTTAGACCCGAGACCTTTTCGATAATAGGAAGACACACTTCCTCTGTAGCGCCAGGGTACACGGTTGATTCATAAACAACCAGATCACCTTTATTAACTGCATATCCCAGCATTTCACTGGCTTTTTGTAATGGGGTTAAATCAGGTGCATTACTATCATCAATAGGTGTAGGAACTGTAACAATGTATATATTGCAGTCTTTTAAATCTTCGCGTTTACAAGAGTACGTCAGGTTTGTAGCACTAGCGAGATCTGTATCTGATACTTCTAGAGTAGAGTCATGGCCAGAAAGCAACTCATCAATACGGGCCTGATTAATGTCAAACCCAAGTACCTGATAATGCTTACCGAATTCAACAGCAAGAGGTAACCCTACGTATCCTAGGCCGATAATAGCAATTTTACTATTCTTTAAATCCATTCTATCTACTCTTCTTAATTTTACGGACTGTGCTTAGCACTACAACAATAAAGCATGACAACACTCCCCCAACCAAGACACCTACGAGACAAATTAGCGCACGTTTAGGTTCAGACTTTAGTTCAGCAACAACAGCAGGGTCGATTGTTTTTAAAGCATATTCAGCTCGAACACTTGCCAGCATTTTTGTTTGCTGCTGCTGCTCGATTAATTGATAAAACACCTTCTGCATATCAGCAACCGACGTTTCTTGCAGGGCATTATTAAGGTATTCAATACTATTATCAGCATCTGCGATATCGTTTGCTCGCATCGTATTGTTGAGCTGCTCAATTAGCTTGTCTGTAAGCTCTTTGGCTACTACTGGCGAGTAGTGCTTTACAGATATAGTCACTAACCCTGTTTCTTTGTCTTGCGAAACATTTAAGAACTGTTTAGTAAACTTACCATGTACTTCAAGCAGACTTGGCTCAGCTTGCTTAGGTGCCTTTACTTCACGTACCCAAACACCTTTTTCAGAATCATAAACCTCTGGGTTGTACATAATTTTATTACTTGCTTGATCCCAGCCGTTTGCCGCCATAATCACAGGCTTCAAATTATGTTCTTGAACAAACTCACCGATAAAAGAGCGGCTTTTTAGCAGCTCCAGTGCGATAGTGGTCTTATCAGCGCTTCCGCTTCCAAGGTTTACACCAGCAAGAGAGGCTAGACCGCCAAACTGACCCGCTAACCCTGATAGCCCACCACTTTGGTTATCTTCAGCGGGAGCTAAAAGCGCCTCACTTTTATAGATGTTCGGCAGGCTCAATGCGTACACGACTGATATAACAGCCGCGATTATTGTTGTGCCGATAATGATCCACTTGCCTTGCCACAGTGCCAAAAACAGCTCTTTTAAATCGATTTCATCATCTACAAAGGTAGCTCGTTTTATTTGGATATTTTGATCATTCATAGATGCTATTCCTTAAATACCGCTAATAGCCGCAACGCCTACACCTAGCTGGTAGAAGATCTGCGTGGCTGTGCTCCAAAGGGTAAGGTTATCCATGTGCGCTGTATCCATAGGCACCACTATGGTGTCTCCTGGCTCCAATTGCTTACTGGTATTAACGGCAAACCAACCTTTGCTTTCGGGGATATAGACAGAGCCGTTAGCTTTAATAACGTAGATGCGCTCTTCATCGGCTCGTGCCTTGGTGCCGCCGCTAAGACGGATATAGGCATCCACATCTGTATTGGCATTATAAAGGTGAGATGTCGCATAGTTTACCTCGCCAATTACACTAATTGAGTCGCGTTTAGAGGGGATATAGAGCGCATCACCATCTTGCAGTACAAGTTGTTGCTTATCGGCCAGAATATCATCCAGGCTGATAACTAAACGCCCTAGCGTAGGCATCTGCGATAAATCGACTATCAAGCTAGTCATTTCATCATATGAAAGGTTGACGCTATTCATTGATTGTTCAAAGCTTTTTGACGCCAGATCGCGACGTAACTCGTTTGTTAAACGCTCAATTTGAGCACGCTCTTGCTCTTGAATGGTTTTACGCGTAAAGACCGCTGCGTCTATTGCTGCGAAGTCAGAGAAACCACCCGCTCGTTCAATCACGTCTTTCATGGTTTCACCACGACGAATGGTGTATTGCCCTGGGAAAACAACCTCACCTTCCAGGGTAACCTTAATATTCTCCTGCCAATTTGGAATGGTTAGAATATTAAGACTGTCTTTACTATGTAAAAGTGGGTTTTCCTCTAAAGTGCCCTCTAAGGCTCCTTGAAGGTTAAAGGTGATATGCTCAATGTCATCATTTGTGCCGGTTTTAGAGCGTGTGATTTCAGCCTTGTCTAGGTATGCTGACTCGGTTAGGCCACCACCGGCGGTAATTAAGTCGATAACAGCCATATTATTGGCCAGCGGATATACGCCAGGGAAGCGAACATTACCATTTACTTCTACCAGCTTGATGCGCTCACCGGCACCGGCTTGTAGCTGTAACTTTTTAATAACCTTATCAAGCAGTTGATTACGGCTAAAGGTTGCGTATTCAATTTCCTCTTCTTCTTCATCATTTGAGCGCGCAGCAATAAGATCGGTGAGCTTTTGCTTACCTTTTAGTTCTGTCTCCACTTCTTCACTAAAGAGTGGCTTTTTCGCGCCTACGAATTCTTCGAACTGACGTTGTTCAAACAGGTGCCACAATTTTACCTTTTTCTGTAATTCCTGCTCTTCTTCCGTTAACGCCAACTGCTTTAATGCATCTTGTTCTTCTTCTTTTGACTCAAAACGGCTAAAGACTATGACCTTATCGCGCGGGTTTAGTATCAGATTATGAGCAAGATCACCTGCAACTGCCTTAGCCAGGCTGAATTGATACACATCGATATTGCCATATACATCCACTTCTCGAAGCAGAATTGCATAATTCAAGTCGGCCTGCGGCAATAGCGCACCACGGATTGAACCTATGATATCGCCAATACGCTTGCCCTGATGCCAAGAGTATTCACCCGGGCGCGTAACGGCCCCGATTACGGTCACCGCTTGGTTATAGGCACTGCTGGCTTCGCTAACACGTACCACGTCTCCGTCTCGTGGAGTGTAGCCGGCACTTCCTTTAGAGAAGTCAAAGGAAAGAATTTGCTTATAGTCGCCTTGGCCGGCGCGCTCTACCGTAACTTTTTCTCTGTAGGCATTGGCCTTCATTCCGCCCGCCATGGCCAGTAAGTCAGCCGTACTTTCACCTTTTTTCAGCTCGAAAATGGCCGGACGCTTTACTGCACCAGCAACGCTAACCTGAGCACCAACAGGGGGAATAAACACTACATCACCTGGTTTTAGGATGATGTCGTTACTGCTATCGCCTTTAATAAGCAGGTCATACAGATCGAAACGGTTAACAACCTTACCGCCGCGTTTAATTTCGATATTACGTAAAGAGGCGATCTCACTTACACCACCGCTGGCAAACAGCGCGTGAGTTACTGTGCTTAGTGAAGACAAGGTATAACTGCCTGGCTTATATGCTTCACCTACTACGAGTACACGAATGCTGCGCAGTTGGCCAAGTGAAACAAAGGCTTTTACGCCTATCATCTCGTTACTGACCTTTTCGCTTACCAGGGCTTTTAATTCTTTGAAGGTCATGCCAGCTACATGCACTGGGGCCAGTTTAGGAATGCTTAAACGACCAGAACGATCGATGCTCGCGTCTACCGTAGCCGACTCTTTACCATACAGGGAAATTTGTACTTGGTCGCCGGGGCGTACTATGTAGTCATCAGGAACCGGGGCGCTTTCGCTCGGCATAAAGCTGGTTGGCTCACCGGCAAAGATGTCATAGCCAAATGGTTCTAGCTCTTCTTTCTTTGGCTTAAACTTTTCTTCTGGTGTTTGTGGCTCAGCATTTTCAGCATTAAGCCTACGCTCGCCAATGGTGCTTTCAACTTCTTGGTTGTTTGGAGTGGTTTTAGCTGAGTTGCCTAAAATAGTATCAACATCTACACCATACTGGCGTGCTAAAGCTTCTTGTTGAGCGCGAGGTAGCTTTTTGAACTGTTCGATTTGCGCAGGTGATGGGGTCAGCGCCTGAACGGCAGTGGCATAAAACAAAATAAAAATGGCGGACAAGGCGCCCAGGTAGGTCTTAAACATTTTTCCCTGCATGTTTGACTCTCAAAAAGATGGCATATCATACACGACAAAACCCACGAAAAAAATGCGAAAAAAGCAATTTCAACGTGGGTTTTTGTGAACTTAGAAGTTATAAACTAGGGTCAATGCCGTTTCAGTATCGGTATTGTCTTTGTCATCTGCAACATCTGAGTTGTGCGTAACATTGAAACCAACTTTCATTTGTAATGAGCCGTTGATTTTAGTTAGCAAAGCTGTCTCAGAGCGAGTTTTGGTGTTGGTATCACCATATTCCACCGCCAAAAGCTGAGTAAACTTGGCACCTTCAGAGATTTGCCAGGTATAATCTGCTTTAGCTAGCGCGATCACTTCACCTTCCCATTCATCGGCAAGCGACTGACCGTTGTCATCAACTTCGGTACTGTCATCCGGGTATCTAAAATACTTATAACCAGGACCAAATTCGGCATTTAATACCATGGTTTCATTGTCGATTAGGCGTAAACCATAACCGCCCGAAATCACAGCTTCCTCACGATAGGCACCAAAGTAATCGCTCAGATATGAGCCATAGATGAATAAGTGCGCATTCTTCTCGTTTAATTTGTAATTACCCTGTGCAGAACCAAAGTACTTTTCATTGGTGCGCTCGGTAATTTTAGTGCCATCGTCCTGCTCAACTTCATCTTCTTTGTACAGGCCGCTTAATTTGTACTCGTTATTCCACTTTTCTAAATTGTGTTTAACGGTTAGCGCGCCTTTAAAGGTCGTTGTTTCGGTGTTACCACTGGTGATAATGGCGCCTAGTTCGGCGTTTGCTTCCCAGGTTTTTTTCTCTTCTGCAACAACATTAGTTGCAGCACAAGCTGCAACTAATAGAGATAGGTACTTCAATTTCATGTTAGCGATATTCCCCTGATTATTCGCCAGCTTTATGTAAGTGCACATCCATTTGCGGGTATGGAATGCCAACATCATTAGCGTCTAGTTCAATCTTAATATTTTCCATTAGATCGAAATACGTTGGCCAGTAATCTGCTGTGTTCACCCAAGGACGAACAACGAAGTTAACGCTTGAATCGGCCAACTCGCTCACAGCCACTGTGTAGGCTGGGTCTTTCAAAATACGGCTTTCGGCATCAAGTACCGACTTTAATACGCTTTTCGCTTTTTTCAGATCCGCGTCGTAGCTTACACCAATTACCAAGTCGATTCGACGAGTCTGTTCGCGAGAATAATTCACGATAGGGCCAGACATAATGGCTGAGTTAGGCATTACGATGATTTTGTTATCTGGCGTATTTAGCTCAGTTGAAAAGATTTCAATCTTGCGTACCGAACCGGCTTTACCACCCGCTTCGATGTAGTCGCCTGATTTGAAAGGACGAAGGATGATAATAAGCACGCCTGAAGCGAAGTTTGATAGCGAGCCTTGTAGCGCTAAACCAACCGCTAAGCCAGCGGCACCTAAAATAGCGATAAAGGATGTTGTTTCAATACCAACCTGAGACAAAGCCATCAGTATGGTACCAACAAAAACCAGCGCATAAATAATGCTACCGCAGAATGAACCTACAGCCTTATCGACATTACGCTTTGCAAATGCTTTTTGAGTTAAGTTGCTACACCATTTAGCAATGCGCATACCAACAAAGAAGACAACGAGTGCAAGTACAAATTGTACCGCATAGTGTATTAGTAGATCCGAGTTTTCAGAGATCCAGTTAGTTACAGTTTCCATTAGCGCTCCTATCATCCGCTTTTTGTTTGATACAACGATGAAATTAAACAACTTCGTTGTACCTAATCCGTAATTATCTCAAAACTTTCTCATAAACCGCAACCCAACATTGCTGCGGCTCACCTAATAATAAAAGCAAGTGGTGCTTTTTGCCTATTTTTTATCTAGTTACGTACCTTTAGTGATTAAATTTACAGCAAACGGAAAAAACTCGCCAATTTACTCTTCACAACCTCAATTAAACTATGTATTATGCGCGCCACACATCGAGAGGTGTGTAACTTCTTTATGGCGGCTGTAGCTCAGTTGGTAGAGCCCTGGATTGTGATTCCGGTTGTCGCGAGTTCAAGTCTCGTCAGTCGCCCCATCTCCCCCTTATTTTTTAAATCTCCATTTGATTACCTAAGTAGATACCTTCTAAGCTGAAGCTCTATTCGAAGCCAAACTGCGTTTAAAAAATGCCGACCACCCGGCCGACACCCATACTCTATAGCGACTAAGCTCGATCAACATCGAAACTTAAGACTTCCTTAATATGCTGTTTGTTACACGCCAGCATCACCAGGCGATCTATTCCTAATGCCACGCCGGCACAGGCAGGTAAGCCAGCTTCTAATGCACCCAGCAGATGCTCATCCATATCCACTTGCTGCAATCCGCGCTCCAGGCGTTTTTTGTTATCCTTTTCAAAACGCTGTCGCTGTTCGCTGGCATCGGTTAATTCATTAAAGCCGTTGGCCAGCTCCAGATTCTGATAATAAAGCTCGAAGCGACCGGCAACGCGCGGGTCTTGCTCATTAAGCCGCGCCAATGCGGCTTGGGATGCAGGAAAGTGATACACAAAACAGGGGCGCTCTTGCCCTATCTGCGGCTCAATCACCATACAGAAAAGTAACTGCATCAAAGTATCTGCATCGCGCTCCGTAGCGGCAATGTTTCCAAAGCCCTGCGCAGTGGCCACCTGTTTTAGCTCTTCCAGTGTAACGGTTAATGGATCTATGGCCAGCACCTGAAGAAACACCTGCTGATAACTGATACGCTCGGCGCGCTCGGTATCGAGCACCAGTTGCATCAGCTCGTCAATTTCATCCATCAGTGAAAACTCATCAAACCCAGGGCGATACCACTCGAGCATGGTAAATTCGGGGTTATGATGGCGACCATTTTCTTCGTTACGAAACGCCTTGCAAATTTGGTAGATTGCGCCGCTACCCGCCGCTAGTAGACGCTTCATGGCGTATTCCGGCGAGGTTTGCAGATACAGGGGTAAACCTTGGGCGTAGCCCTGGCCGACAAATTCGGTGGCAAAGCCTTGCAAATGCTCATCGGTCACGCTCGCCTGGGACAAAGATGGCGTGTCCACCTCCAACACCTGACGCTCAAAAAAGAATTCGCGAATGGCCCGTAAAATAGCGGCGCGCTGCCTCAGCGTTTCAATACTCGCACTCGGTTGCCATAAAACATCTTGCTGACTCATTCGTTCTTTCCTCACTTTGCAAAACTGAGACGTAAAAAATCCCAGCGCGGCTAGCCGGGCTGGGCTTATCCCTAAGGGCTTGTCCCGAAGGGATTGTAACGCTAAAAGCGTTTATTTTACACGGCTTACGTATTCGCCAGAGCGCGTATCAACCTTGATCACTTCACCGATTTGGATGAACAAAGGAACGCGAACTACCGCACCCGTGTTAAGGGTTGCAGGCTTGCCACCGGTACCGGCTGTGTCACCTTTTAGGCCCGGATCCGTTTCCGTTACTTCCAGCTCAACAAAGTTAGGTGGAGTCACAGCAATCGGGTTACCGTTCCATAGGGTGATGGTGCATGAGTCGTTTTCAACTAACCATTTCACGTTGTCGCCAACCGCTTTTTCGTCTGCGGCGATCTGCTCAAAGGTTTCGTTGTTCATGAAGTGCCAGAATTCACCGTCGGTGTACAGATACGCCAGATCGGTATCCATTACATCGGCCCCTTCAACCGTCTCACCTGATTTAAAGGTTTTTTCTAAAACCTTACCAGAGATCAGCTTACGTACCTTTACACGGTTAAACGCTTGACCTTTACCAGGCTTAACAACCTCATTTTCAAGGATGCTGCAAGGCTCGCCGTCCATCATAAATTTAAGGCCACCCTTGAACTCGTTGGTGCTATAATTCGCCATCTTGTCCTCTAATACAATTTCTCGAGTAATTAACCTGTCAATGATACAAAGAATCGAAGTAAATTTGCATAAAAACTGGCAAAAAGAATTGGCCGAGGTGGTTACTCGTCCAGAAGAGCTGCTCTCATTACTCGAATTACCCGAAGCCGACTTTCTTCCCGACAACGAGGCGAGAAGCCTGTTTAACCTGCGCGTGCCACGCCCCTTTATAGCCAAAATGCAAAAGGGCGATCCCCGTGACCCCTTGTTATTACAGGTTTTACCGCGCCGACAAGAGTTTCAACAGGCCCCCGGCTACAGCACAGATCCGCTTGAAGAGCAGGACAATACACAACCCGGTTTACTGCATAAATATCGCTCCCGGGTACTCTTGGTATTTAAATCTGCCTGCGCCATTAATTGCCGCTATTGTTTTCGTCGCCATTTTCCCTACGCAGATAATCAGCTTAATCGCTCCGCTTTAGAGGAAAAGCTGGCGTATATCGCCGCCCATGATGAAGTGAATGAAGTTATCCTAAGCGGCGGCGACCCATTAATGGCCAAGGACGAGCATATCGCCTGGTTTGTCGCGCAATTAGAGGCCTTGCCCAATATTAGGCGCCTGCGCATACACTCCCGTTTGCCGGTGACCATTCCCGCCCGCATCACCGAAGCGCTGTGCGAGATATTCGCCAACACCCGCTTGCAGGTAGTCTTTGTGCACCATATTAATCACGGCAATGAAATAGACGAGCATTTTGCTAAGGCCTGTACTCAGCTTAAAGCCGCTGGCGTGACCCAGTTAAATCAGGCTGTGCTGCTAAAAGAAGTGAATGACAATATCGCTGCGCAGGTTACGCTCAGCGAACGTTTATTCGAGGCCGGTATTCTTCCTTATTACCTGCATCAGCTCGACAAGGTGCAAGGCGCCGCCCATTTTGAAGTTAGCGATGCCGAAGCTAAGGCGCTGATGGCGCAAATGCTCAGCGCCCTACCCGGCTTTTTAGTACCCAAGCTGGTAAGAGAAATAGGTGGCGAGCACAGCAAGACACCGATAGATCTTCATCTAGAGCCCTAAGCTATTGTAGGTCGGTGCTTCGCGCCGACAAAGGGAGAGTTATGCGCATTTTTGTCGGGGTGTAGGTCGGTGCTATGCGCCGACATTTCAAGCAATGGTGCAAAGGCCATAGCAGGAAATGCGCTCGCCGATATATTCATAGCCCTTACCTGACTTTTTAACCGAATCCACGTACCATATCAGCCAAATGTGTTAGCTCTTTAGCTAATGCGTTTAAATTAAACGTAAAGTAAACCGCAAAGAGAAACAGATCCGGAATATGAACTCGATTATTGAAAAGCTCAACGAAAACCTTAAACTCGCCTACCGACAGGCGCTCGACGCGGATCAAAAGTTAGATCAATTGCAAAAAGACGGCCATGGTAAATTCCAAGCTTTGTTTAATGAAGACGCGGGCTTCTCCTTCGCCGCCAAACGGTTCAAGCCGTATGTTCTTGATGTAGCTGCCGATATTGAAGCGCTAAGCGAGGCACAAGAGCTGGACGAAGCCCTGTTGAAAACAGCCGTGCTTAAGCTGCAAAACCTGCTTGCTCTGCTATCGACCTTTAAATAGTTCGGCCTTTGCCGCCAGGGATGGCGGTAGTAGAGCATGCAGGAGCCTATTGCCGACAAGGTAAGCGTAGTGTGCCTTTTGTCGGGGTGAACCCCGGCCTACAACCTAACTAGCGATAAACCTTTTTCGGCTCTATGCCTAGCTCAGGGTACAGGGTATCCGTAAACCAGGAGCTGAGCAGGCGGAAATCATAGTAAAACTCGTCATCGCCACGTATCGAGCGTATATGATCCATATAGGCCATATCTTTAATGTCTACATCGCCGCTACTTAAAACCTTGCCGTCTTTATCAAGCAGTTGGTAGCTAAATTCTATGCGCGGAAAATAAATAGGCTTCATCACCCGAAACTCGTTCATGCCGTGGCGCACTTCACCAGCCAAATCCAAATCCGTTATTTCGACATTAAACACGCTACCCTCGGGTAAGTTTTGCGCCTCAAAATTAAAGTGCTTGTCAAAATTTTTCATCAAGCGCTCGTGAAAAGGCTTTTTCACATCGTTGCCGGGACGGGCATCCGCGTAGTCATTTAAATCCTGCCACTTAATTTTGGCCTCACCGGCATAGGTCACCGCCGATGCAGCCATGGCCATTAAGGCCACTAATACTGTACGTACTTTCATAATGCTCTCCGTTTAAGTCTGCTATACCAATTCTGTTAAGTATGTGATCAGATATAGCGCTGGATAAATGATGTGATAACAAGGCGGAATTTTTCTTATGTAGTTATTCTACATAGAAAAATTTCAACGCAGTTAGCACGATATTTAGCCCGCTAGAATGATTAGCTATTTAAGTGAATTGGTATTTAATATAGACCCGTTCACATGGATTTAGATCACAAATCAATCAACAAGTTCGTTACCAAACGTAATCATCCATTATGGTTTGTACCCTGTATTTACCCTAATAGTAAAGATCTACCTTCTGAGGAAGGGGGCATTGTCAGCATAGCCCATAGGGTTACGCCTTCCCAGGCTGTTATCTGGTCTCATCCATGAGCCCCTCGTTCATTCTTTTTGAGCGACGAAAAAGAACGAACCAAGAAAACGTCGCCCCGACATCACACTCTTTCCTGAAAGTGAAAATTGAAATGTACGCAACCACTATGTACGGCACTTCCCTGTCCCGGACATAGCTTCGCAAACGTCCACGTTTGCTAATTGCTCTTCAATTTTCTCTTTTCGGGTGTGATGAAGGGGGGATATGACGTCTGAAACACTGCAAATACCGACTAAGGCCAGCAGTTAATAGGCAAACCTAAATGGATAACAACCTCTTATTGATGTAAGTGGTTGAGGGGCTAAAAATGAAAAAACCCAGCCGAAGCTGGGTTTTTATGAAACTGGATGTTCTGGGGGATGATTACATCATGCCGCCCATGCCACCCATTCCGCCCATGCCGCCCATATCTGGAGCAGCTTCATCTTTAGGAATTTCAGCAACCATGGCTTCTGTGGTGATCATTAGACCAGCAACTGACGCGGCGAACTGTAGTGCAGAGCGCGTTACCTTAGTTGGATCTAGGATACCCATTTCGATCATGTCGTTGTATTCGCCGTTTGCAGCGTTGTAACCATAGTTACCGTCGCCTGCTTTAACTGCGTTAACAACTACTGACGCTTCGTCACCAGCGTTAGAAACGATTTGACGAAGTGGTGCTTCCATGGCACGAAGTGCAACATTGATACCGTGGTTCTGGTCATCGTTGTCCGCTGTCAGTGAAGCAATCTTTGAAGCAACACGTACTAGCGCAACACCACCACCCGGTACTACACCTTCTTCAACCGCGGCGCGAGTTGCATGCAGTGCATCTTCAACGCGGTCTTTCTTCTCTTTCATTTCAACTTCAGTTGCTGCGCCAACCTTGATTACTGCAACACCGCCGGCTAGTTTAGCCATACGCTCTTGTAGCTTCTCTTTGTCGTAGTCTGACGTTGCTTCTTCGATTTGCGCCTTGATCTGACCTACGCGGCCGTCGATAGCAACTTGCTCGCCAGCACCATCTATGATGGTTGTGTCGTCTTTAGTGATCACAACGCGCTTAGCAGTACCTAGATCTTCCAGGGTCGCTTTTTCAAGCTCAAGACCAATTTCTTCAGAAATCACAGTACCGTTAGTCAGGATAGCGATGTCTTGCAGCATGGCTTTACGACGGTCGCCGAAACCAGGGGCTTTAACCGCAGCAACTTTAACGATGCCACGCATGTTGTTCACTACTAGTGTTGCCAGTGCTTCACCTTCAAGGTCTTCGGCAACGATAAGAAGAGGCTTGCTAGTCTTAGCAACGGCTTCAAGAGTTGGAAGTAGTTCACGGATGTTAGAGATTTTCTTATCAACAAGAAGAATATGCGGGTTATCTAGCTCAACCTGGCCTTTCTCTGGGTTGTTGATGAAGTAAGGAGACAGGTAACCACGGTCGAACTGCATGCCTTCTACAACGTCTAATTCGTTTTGTAGTGACTGGCCTTCTTCAACAGTGATAACGCCCGATTCGCGGCCTACTTTTTCCATTGCTTCAGCAATGATGTCACCGATTTCTGAATCAGAGTTTGCTGAAATAGTACCTACCTGAGCGATTGCTTTGGTGTCTGCACAAGGTACTGAAAGAGCTTTAAGTTCTTCAACGGCTGCGATTACCGCTTTATCGATACCGCGCTTAAGATCCATTGGGTTCATGCCCGCAGCAACGGCTTTAAGGCCTTCGTTGACGATGGCTTGCGCAAGAACGGTTGCAGTAGTGGTACCGTCACCGGCGGCGTCATTGGCTTTAGAAGCAACTTCTTTGACCATTTGTGCGCCCATGTTCTCGAACTTGTCTTCTAATTCGATTTCTTTTGCTACCGATACACCATCTTTAGTGATAACTGGTGCGCCGAATGACTTGTCTAAAACAACGTTACGGCCTTTAGGACCTAAAGTAACTTTTACCGCATCTGCTAATACGTTTACGCCCTTAAGCATTTTTGCGCGAGCGTCATTTGCAAAACGAACTTCTTTTGCTGCCATTATTCTTTCCTCTAAATTCTGTTTAATCCGGGTATTAATACAACACTAGGGAGGCTAATTTAGCCTACGATACCGAGAATGTTGTCTTCACGCATGATCAGGTATTCCTGGCCTTCGATCTTCTCTGTTTTTTCAACATAAGAGCCGAATAGCACTGTGTCACCCGCTTTTACTTCTAACGCGCGTACTTCGCCGTTATCCAATACACGGCCATTGCCCACTGCAATTACTTCACCACGTGAAGATTTCTCTGCGGCAGAACCGGTAAGCACGATGCCGCCAGCAGACTTGGTTTCTTCTTCTAGACGCTTAACGATCACGCGATCATGTAAAGGACGAATGTTCATTTGTTTAGTTCTCCTAACAGTTTCTGAACAACTACAGAAAATCTTAAAATTTGATTGTGTACTTTTATGGGGGTGAGCAAATTAAAACCCAAGAGTAAAAGTTAAAAATTTTACTCTTTACGTTCAAATTCACCTTCAATTGTGGTGTTTGATTGGCCGCGCTCTGAGTGCACTGAATGCTGCTCTGAGCTGTGATGGCTTGTACGCGAACTATGATAATGTGCGCTGAAGCCACCACCTTGAGTCATATGCACCTGCGCTTGTGAGGCAAAGGCAGCCGACATGCGTTTACGCACCGCCGGAGTTAACAATAGAAAACCGAACACATCGGTCACAATACCCGGTGTTAATAATAAAACTCCGGCGATAATCACGCAGATACCGGTAAACATTTGCTCTGCCGGCATTTGTCCCTGTGCCATTTGCAGCTGAGCATCACGCATAGCACCCATGCCTTGTTGCTTCACTAATTTTGCACCTAGGATGGCGGTCACCACTATCAGGGCTATGGTCGCAAAGCCACCAATAACGTCACTTACCTGGATTAGCAGGGCAATTTCTATGATGGGGATAATGATAAAAAGTAGGAATAATGCTCTAAACATACTGAGTCTCGTTTAATTCAATGAAATAAATGTGCGGCTGACAAGGTCACTTTTCAAGTCTTCTGCCGAGCTTCTATAGGTTTTAACCTTGCTATCGGCTAGTATGGGGTTAGAAAAAGAACGTATAAAAAGGTTCATTATGACTACCCATTATCGGCTGATATTTACTACCTGCGCTAACAAACAAGAGGCGCGGGCCATGGCAGAACAACTGGTGCAGTTAAAGTTGGCGGCGTGTGTGAACATCCTTCCTGAAGTAGAGTCTATCTACATGTGGCAAGATGAGGTGACCAGCGCTACCGAAACCAAACTGCTGATCAAAACAAAATCCGAGAAGATGAACCAAGTGATTCAAACCATTAAAAAATTACACAGCTACGAGGTACCTGAGATTCAGGTAATCGATGTAACAACGGGAAATTTGGCCTACTTCAATTGGATGGACGAGGTACTTAATTAATGCAATTGCTCATGCGTATCTGGCTGATCATATTTACCCTTGCCTTTAGTGCTGGCTCCTGGGCCAATAACTCGGTGCTTGATAGTTTACTCAAGACCCAAGCAACCACCTTTTTACCCGTTGACCAGGCCTTTAAGCTGGACTTTGATCAACAAGGTGAAACCCTGCTTATCAATTGGGATATAGAGCCCGGCTACTACCTCTACAAGCATAAGTTAGAGTTTGTCGGCAAAGGCGCGACCGTGACGCCCCCCGCCCAGTTGCCCGGCGGTGAAATGATTGAAGACGAGTTTTTCGGTCGTACCGAAGTCTATTTTAATGCCGTAAGCTTTAGCTTAAAGGTCAGCAATATTTCCGACGGTGCCTTGGTAAAAATGCGCTATCAAGGCTGTGCGGAAGCCGGGCTTTGCTACCCGCCCGAGGTTATAGAAATTCCCCTTTCCCTGGTCGGTGGTGCAGCTCCAGCAACGACCGAGGCTGTAACCGATGCCCTTATGGCGCAAGGCACCCCCGAGACTAAAGCAAAAGATAACGGCAGCAAAAGCAACAACAAAGGTGAGCAATCACTAACCGAGCGTTTGGCCAGTCAAAGCCTGTTCACCAACTTGGTGTTCTTTTTTGTGGTCGGTATTGGCCTGGCCTTTACCCCCTGCGTCTTCCCCATGTTCCCTATTCTGTCCAGTCTTATCGCCGGACAAAAGCACCTCTCGACCCGCAAGGCCTTTAGCCTGTCCTTCGTCTATGTACAGGGTATGGCCATTACTTATGCGCTGCTGGGGTTAGTGGTTGCCTACTTTGGCGGCCATATTCAGGGTTATCTGCAACACCCTTATGTACTGATCAGCTTTAGCCTGCTGTTTGTATTGCTGGCACTGTCTATGTTCGGTTTTTACGAAATTCGCCTGCCACAGGGCATGATGGAGCGTTTAACCAAGGTCAGCAACAAGCAACAGGGCGGTAATTATGCCGGGGTTTTCCTGATGGGCGTGCTGTCGGGTCTTATCGCCTCGCCTTGTACTACCGCACCGCTTTCCGCGGCCTTACTTTATGTGGCGCAAAGCGGCGACTATATGATTGGCGCCATCACCCTGTATGCCCTCAGCCTGGGCATGGGTCTGCCTCTGCTATTACTTGGTACCTCGGGAGGCAAACTTCTGCCTAAAGCCGGTGGCTGGATGGAGCAAGTAAAAACCCTGTTCGGCTTCTTGATGTTATTCGTGCCCTTGATTCTGCTTGAGCGTATTTTGCCATTCGAGGTGATTTTACTAATGGCCGGGGTGCTAAGCATAGCCACCGCTATATATCTGCATTACTGGCAAAGCGGCCAAACTCAGGGCCGAGGCAAAACCATTCTTTGGGCCATGGCCATGACCTTGTTTATTAGCGGTTTAATGCTGGTTAAAAACTATGTGTGGCCACCGACTGTGGTTAAGCAGGTTCAAGTACAGCAACAAGCCGCCAGTGGCGAGTTCGTTCATGTTGCCGACCTAACTGAGCTCAATGAGCTGCTGGCCAATACAGAAGGCCTGGTTATGGTCGACCTTTATGCCGATTGGTGTGTGGCCTGTAAGGAGTTTGAGCACTACACTTTCCCCAAGGAGCAGGTGCAACAGCAGTTTAAGCACTTTACCCTAGTGCAAATCGATTTAACCGACACCAATGACAGCTCCATTGAGCTGATGGAAGCATTTACCGTGTTCGGCTTACCCAGCATCTTGTTCTTTAACCAAGATGGTAAAGAACTTCCGGAATTACGGGTCACCGGCTTTATGGGTGCCGACGACTTTGCCGCGCATCTACAAAAAGTACGCGATCAGGCAGGAAGCTAACCAAGCCTAAATAAAGCAAAGTGTCATTTAGGGCACTTTGCTCCTTTCTTTTGCCAGCTCTGCAAATTTAACCTCCAAGGTGATTAGACCAGTATTTTGCTGCTATTTTCCTCGAACTCACTATAATAGTTCGCTAAAGTGAGAAAAATTTGCTATTTGCAACTTTTACCCTTAAGTTTACTACTGATATTTGTATAAACGCTTATAACTCACAAGTTAAAGGATTTTAGTCGCATTATGACTGCAAAGTTTAAGATTTTAGTTATCAACGGCCCAAATTTAAATATGCTGGGTCGTCGTGAGCCGGATAAGTACGGTTCCAAGACATTGGTACAAATTACCGATGAACTAAATGATGCAGCCGCGGCACTCAATGTTGAACTAGAGCACTTTCAAAGTAATAGCGAAGCGGCCCTGATTGAGCGTATACATGATGCCTGGCAGCAAGTTGATAGCATTATTATTAACCCTGCCGCATTTTCGCACACCAGTGTCGCCCTGCGTGACGCCTTACTAAGCGTTGCCATTCCTTTCTTTGAGGTACACCTGAGCAACATTCATCAACGGGAAGCCTTTCGCCACCACTCTTATTTTTCCGATGTGGCGCAAGGTGTTATCTGTGGTTTTGGTGCAATGGGCTATCACTTCGCGCTGCAAGCAGCGGTTAGCCGGTTGCAAGATTCGAATTAAAAAACTAACTAATAGGCGGGTTTTTCATGGACATTCGCAAAATTAAAAAATTAATCGAGCTTGTTGAAGAAACAGGTATTGCTGAGCTAGAAATCACCGAAGGTGAAGAGTCGGTACGTATTAACCGTCACAGCCCAGCTCCAGTAGCTATGCCACAACATTACACAGCTGCAGCCCCTATGGCCGCTCCTGCTCCAGCAGCAGCTCCTGCCGCTGAAGCACCAGCCGCAGCACCAGCACAACCTGCTGGCCATCAGGTTAAATCACCTATGGTAGGTACTTTCTACTCTGCTTCTTCACCTGAAGCGGCTGCATACGTAGAAGTAGGCACAAAAGTAAGCGTAGGCGACACCCTGTGTATCGTTGAAGCGATGAAGATGATGAACCAGATCGAAGCGGACAAAGCCGGTACGGTTAAAGCTATCCTGGTTGAAAATGGCGAGCCAGTTGAGTTCGATCAACCACTTTTCATCATCGAATAATCGCGTCCCCCAAACAAGGCATCAACTATGTTAGATAAAGTTGTTATCGCAAACCGAGGTGAAATTGCACTTCGCGTATTGCGCGCCTGTAAAGAGCTAGGTATTAAAACGGTAGCGGTTCACTCAACCGCGGACCGCGACTTAAAACACGTGCTCCTTGCAGATGAGACTATTTGTATCGGTAAGCCGGCCGCCAGCGAAAGCTACCTGGACATTCCTCGTATTATCGCCGCCGCCGAAGTAACCGACGCGGTAGCCATTCACCCTGGCTACGGTTTCCTTTCTGAAAACGCGGATTTTGCCGACCAAGTCGAGCAAAGTGGCTTTATCTTTATCGGTCCAAAGGGCGACACCATTCGCCTTATGGGTGATAAGGTATCGGCTATCGAAGCCATGCGTAAAGCCGGCGTACCTTGCGTACCGGGTTCAGACGGCCCGCTAACGGAAGATAACGAACGCAATATGCAAATTGCTAAGCGCATCGGTTATCCGGTGATCATCAAGGCCGCAGGTGGCGGTGGTGGTCGTGGTATGCGTGTGGTTCGCAGCGAGAAAGAGCTTGTAAACTCGATCGCCCTGACTCAGCAAGAAGCCAAGCAGTTCTTTGGTAATGGCATGGTTTACATGGAAAAATTCCTTGAAAACCCACGTCATATCGAAGTTCAGGTACTGGCCGATGGTCAAGGCAATGCAATCCACCTGGGTGAGCGTGACTGTTCAATGCAGCGTCGTCACCAAAAGGTTGTGGAAGAAGCGCCAGCACCGGGTATTACCGCGGAAATGCGTAAGTACATCGGTGACCGCTGTACCCGTGCCTGTATCGAAATCGGCTACCGTGGTGCCGGTACATTCGAATTCCTATATGAAAACGGCGAGTTCTATTTCATCGAAATGAACACCCGTATTCAGGTAGAGCACCCTGTAACTGAGATGGTAACCGGTATTGACTTGATCAAAGAGCAGCTAAAAATTGCTGCCGGTCAGCCACTGTCTATCACTCAGGACGATGTTGTGATCCGTGGTCACGCCATCGAGTGCCGTATCAATGCGGAAGACCCGAAAACCTTTATTCCTTCACCGGGTAAAATCACCCGCTTCCACCCTGCCGGTGGTCTAGGAATTCGTTGGGACAGCCACATTTATGCGGATTATACTGTACCGCCGCATTACGATTCGATGATTGGTAAGCTGATCTGTTACGGTGAAAACCGTGATATAGCCATTGCTCGTGCGCGCAACGCGCTCAATGAGCTGGTGATCGACGGCATCAAGACCAACACCGAACTGCACAAGATTATTTTAGCGGACGAGAACTTCCAAAATGGTGGCACCAACATCCACTATCTAGAGAAGAAACTAGGTCTGTAAATTAAATTGTTAAGCAAAGCCAAAGCCGACATGATGTCGGCTTTTTTTGTATTGAGCCTTTGAAAACAATGGTAAGTGGCTGATAGGACAATAAGTAAGCAGTTGATTTATACAAACTTAAATAATCCCCTTCCAGCTAGTGACAAGGCCTGGAAAAGTTTTTATACTGCTCGGCGCTTACTTGAGGATATCTCCTATCCTGTAAAAACAAGGTAAGCATCAAGAATACAAAATGGCCCTATAGCTTAGGTGATAAACGTAAGCCAAAGGCTTTGAGAAGTGATTTAACATCACTTCGAAAGAGAAGAACGCGAGGTCGTGGATGACCGAGCTGAGTGCAGATCATCATGGACGTGTATACTCCGACTGCACCAACAACATAAAATGGCCCTATAGCTCAGTTGGTTAGAGCGCACGACTCATAATCGTTAGGTCCCTGGTTCGAGTCCAGGTGGGGCCACCATTTTTCCTACTTCCCTTGTAAATCATTCCCTGAAATAACCGAACTTTTGTGTCTTTGGCATACAAAAAGCTTAGTCAGCTTTTGTTCCAACTAAGCCTTATAGCTTAAAACCACTTCGATAAACTAATTAAAATCAGTGAGCGCTTCGGCCAGTGAGCCCTCAGGTTTTTCAACCACTCGCACTAGTTCTGTGTCGCCATCTAGGACGATAAAGGTGGGGGTGTATTTAAGCGCAAATTGCTCGGCCAAGCCCCTGTCATCTTTTTTACTGTAATCCACGGCCACCAGCTCAAGCTGGGCGAGTTCAACCTTGCTCAGTGCCAGTAGCTTTAATAAGCGCGGCACTTCACGCTCGCTGTCGTGACACCAGGTGCCGAATAGCACCAATAAGGACTTACCCGTTAGCTTGTGCATCTGCGCCAGCTCGTCATCGCTTGGAGCAAAATCATCGTAGGCGGTGGCAAAGGTTTTATATTCACTCAATAAGCTGGCGCTATCAATCACGCCGATATAGGGCTTATCGTCGGCGCAGGCCGCTGTCGTCGACAAGGCCATAATTAAGAAACAAAGTTTTAAAAAAGTTCGCATAGTTATTAATTCTTAGAGTAAATACCTACGCCATTTTGACCTTGTTACCAAGCCTTGTCTTGCCTTATCGAAAGCTGACTCACGAAGCGCTGGCGCCAGTTCAGCTAGCGACAAAGGGGAAATCGACTAAACTTAACATGGTGGTGCGGGGGTTCTATGCTGGGCATAAATGACGATGTTTTTTCACAATTAGAGACGGGCTATAAGCTACCCGTTAGGCCTGCGGCGCTGAATGAATTGCAGGCAGAGCTAAACCGGAGCGATCCCAGCCTGAATAAGGTCAGTGAATTGATCACCGCCGATGTCGCCCTGGCAGCCTTGGTGTTACGCCTTATAAACTTGCCCGAACTCATGTCCGAGCTGGAAATCACGGATGTAAAACAGGCGGTTAAATTACTGGGACTCAATACCATTAGTCAGCTCACCTCCGGCTATTTGGTTAAGCAGGTTTTTCCTCAGCCTAGTTGCTGTATCTCCTTAGACAGGTTTTGGGATAGTGCCACCGAGATATCGCGGCTGTGCTTGTATCTGGCTCAAGGACAAAAGCACGGTATCGCTCTCGACAATATACAAACCCTGGGCCTGTTTCATGATATCGGCATTCCGGTTATGGCCATGAATTTTCCTGACTATGTGCAGGTTCTTAGCGCCGCCGATGATAACTGTCATGCCTCGCTTACCGCACTGGAAGACCAACGTTATCCCTGTAACCACGCCATGCTCGGATTTTATATGGCGAATTCCTGGCATTTGCCCAGCTCCCTGTGCAGCATAGTGTTGCACCATCATGATCTACACTTTCTGGATGAGCCGCATAGCGAAGAAGAAAAGCTGTACTACGCTATTTTGAAGGTCGCCGAGAATATCGCTCATGTGCATAAACGGCATCGTGATATCAATCATTGGCGCCAGCTTGAGGCAAAAGTATTTTCAACCTTAGACTGGCAGCAAAGCGACTACAAACATTGCCTGGAGAATGGCCAGAACCTGCTGCTCCTTGGTGCCCATTAAAGAGTCCTTCGACCTTAACCTCAGACTTCCCTTGGGCCTGTGTGCCCGTCCCTGCGGCCATGATACAATGGCCAAAAGCACCTAAAAGGACAAGGAAATGGCCATAAGTTCCGCAGCAAAACAACTTAAGTTGATCGTCGGCTCCAAAAACCCGGTTAAAGTAAATGCCGCAAAAGCCACGCTTGCCACCTACTTTCCCGATTACCATATCGACTGCCTAGGTGTCGACGCCCCTTCCGGGGTGGCCGATCAGCCCCTTGGTGAACCAGATACCCTACAAGGTGCCGAAAACCGCGTGCGTTATTGCCAGGAGCATTATCAGGGGGATTTCTATATGGCCATGGAAGGAGGCGCGGCCCGCTTCGACTATGGTGCCGCCACCTTCGCCTATGTGGTGATCGCCGATAATCATCAATTGAGCGTTGGCCGTAGCTGCAACCTCCCTTTACCTGAATCGCTGTTCGAAAAGTTACAACAGGGCCAGGAACTTGGCGATGTGATGGATGCAGCCTTTAATACCACCAATATCAAGCAGCAGGGCGGTGCCATTGGCTTGCTTACCCGCGGCCATGCCACCCGCCAAAGCACCTATCAACAGGCGCTTACCCTGGCCATGGCGCCCTTTAATCACCCCGAACTATTTTCGAGTTAAGTCATGCGTTATCCCTGGATATTATTTGATGCCGATGAAACCCTGTTTCATTTCGATGCCTTTGCCGGCTTGCAGGCCATGTTCGCCAAACTCAATGTTGCCTTTAGCGAGCCGGACTACCGCACCTTTGAGCAGATCAATAAGCCGCTGTGGGTGCAGTATCAGAATAACGAGATCAGTGCCAAACAATTGCAGGAGAGACGCTTTATGTCCTGGGCCGAGCGCCTGGATATCTCGCCCCAGCAATTAAACTTGTGGTTTATGGAGGCCATGGCGCAAATATGCCAGCCACTGCCAGGCGCTATCGAGCTGTTAAACGCCCTGCAGGGCAAGGCTCGACTGGGGATCATTACCAATGGCTTTACCGAGCTGCAAAGCGCCCGCCTGGAGCAAACGGGTTTAAAGGGCACCTTTGAGTGGTTGGTGATCTCCGAGCAGGTGGGCTATGCCAAGCCGCATATGGCGGTGTTTGAGCACGCCTTTGAGTTGATGGGTAATCCGCCGAAAAACGAGATCCTTATGGTCGGCGATACCCTGGAGTCGGATATTCAGGGTGGTATCAATGCCGGTATCGACACCTGTTGGCTCAATCGCTTGGAAAAATTAGCGCCCGCGCATTTAACCCCGACCTATGAGGTTAAGTCCTTGTGCCAACTGCGCACCCTACTATTAGACTCTTAGCCATAAAAAATGCCAGCATACGCTGGCATTAACACGGGATGGTTGCCACTAATCTAGATTCCGATCACTTCCAGGAAGTCATCTTATGGCCTTTGATAGCATAGAAAAGAATGAACAGATAACAAGGTAACATGACTAAATAAGCGCTCTGCTGTCCCTGAGCACCGCCATCGCTACCGCTTGCCAAGCCCCAGAATAACGGGCCGAATGCACCACCGGCTATACCCATAATTAAAAGCCCTGAACCTACACTGGTCAGCTTACCCAATCCAGAGAGCGCCAATGGCCACACCGCTGGCCAGACAAGGGCATTGGCAAAACCAAGCACGGCGATCAGCAATAGAGGATCAGGCAGTGCCACGCCGCCAAAAGGCACCAACAGAGCGTTGGCAATCATAGTCGATTGCGCATCGCCAAGGACAATGGCCAAGGTAAGCACACAGCCCAAGATCGCCGAGATAGTCAGCGCCGTTTGTTGTGACAGCACTCGTGGGATCAAGAGGATACCCAGAGCATAACCCAACACCATACAGACCATGGTATAGGAGGTCATCACACTGTATTTTTCAACGCCCAACGCCAGGGCAAAGGTGCCTATGGTATCGCCGGCAATGACCTCAACGGCCACATACACGAGCAAAGCAAGTACACCTAAGGCCAGATTAGGACGAGCCAAGGCGGCTTTCACCATGCCCTTTTCATGGGCTTGGGTGTCGTCATCGATTAGCTCAGGCAGGGGTGAGAATTTAACGGCCAGCGCCAACACACCGATAAACAGGGCCATACCGATGTAAGGGAAGATCAGGCTGTTGGCCATTTGGTCAATTTCTTCCTGGCTTAAGTCCTTGCCCACTAAGCCGGTAAAGTTACTTAGGATCAGCGCGGTAAAGACCATAGGGGCAAGTACACCGGCACTTTTATTTAAGATACCCATAACACTGACGCGTGCGGCCGCCGACTCTTCCGGGCCAATACGCACCACATAAGGGTTAACCGCGGTTTGCAACAAGGTTTGCCCTATACCCATCACCAGTTGCGCAAACAAAAACAGCGCAAACACCTGGGTTTTGGCCGCCGGCACATATAAAAAACCGGCCAGCATCATCACCGCCATACCCAATGCCATGCCATTCTTATAGCCAATCTTCTTGATGATGATCGCCGAAGGCACCGCGGTAAAGGTCACGGCGATATAGAAGGAGAATAAAATAAGTGAGGCCTGCAAAGGCGTTAAATCCAGGATTTGCTTTAGATAAGGCATCAATGAACCATTGAGCCAGGTCGCAAACCCGAGGATAAAGAACAGGGTGGCAACAATAGCCATAGGCACAAAGTTGCTTTGTTTTTTGGTTGTAGACACTGTTGCTTCCATAACATTTCTCGTTGTCGAATTGTTTACCTTTAAGGCGCTTGCACTGCTTGAGCAAACGGCCATTAAAAGCGCTATTTATTATTTTTTTAGTCGTAAAAATGAGCAATTCAGAATACCAATTAATTGATATTTTTGGCAGCGCTGACATGCTCCCTTGTCTTTACTGCACGAACACCGACGTGGTGCGACTCACCTGATCTTGTACTCGAGTACGAAGCAAGAGCTCACCACCCTCAGTCAGCGTAAGCGGCTGCTGATAAAGCAGCCAGCTAACGCCCTTATCCAGGCTGTATTCAATCGCCAAGCCCGCAAAAGCACTGTTGGCCACCACGCGACCCTCACTAAACTTAGCACCGGGCACAGGCAAATGCAGCGCTATGCCGTCGCGGTCCAGCTTGGCCAACTCTTTGAGCGCCAAGGTAGCAGCAAACTCCTGCCAGTCTTGCTCGCGTGCGCCCACTTTAACTTGTTCTCCTTCCCAAGGGGCCTTGCTCCAAGCGCGCTCGGCCACGGCCAGCATACGAGGGAACACCATGGCCAGCAGCTGCGCCTCGGTGCGTATGGTTTCTGACCACACCTGACCCTGCATGCCGAGAATATTCTCCGGCTTTTGCAAAGCAGGCATGGGCCTTCCCACCAGGGCTTCAAGGTTGTCTATGGCGGCGCCGGTGCGAGTAAAATCGGCATTGGCGTAGACGTTATCCGGCATATAGGCAAAGACCTTTTTGGTATCGGTATAGCGAGTCGCCCAGTAATAGCCGCGCTCCTCGGGGTGCGGCTCATAGGGATGGTCAAAATACAAATGCGTCCCATGAGAGAGCACCACCTGATAGCCGTCATTGGCCAGGCGATAGGCCCTGTCGGCCACGCCCCACTCCCAAATATTATCCCAGGCATTGGTAAAGAAGGTTTTGTTCGCGTATTCATCGCGATTAAAAGAGTTTACCTTGTCGTACATAATGCCGTCTTCCCAGATCCCCGGCGCAATACCGCGTTTATGCAATAAGTCGGCCACGCGCTTGGTAAAATACGGCTTTAAATCAGCAACCCCGGCTACGCCATTATTAGGCTCGGCAAAAAGCGCCTGGCAGGCGGGAGAGCCCACCCAGGAGCCCGCGCCGACCTCATCGCCACCGATATGCAAATAGTTCAGCTTGGTGCCGGCCTCGCGGTACATCTGCTGTAATTCATAGGTGACCTTGTCGATAAAGGCATAGGTGGAGTCCATGCACACATTCATCGAGTTATCCGTGTAATTCTGCACCGTAATATAGCTGGAGCTGTCCTTGGGATCGGTCAGCAGGTATTGGGTCGCCTTTGATAAATCCGCGCCTGAAAACTCCTGGCCCCCGCTTTTTGGGGTGAGCAGCGAGTTGCTGGCCACGGCTTCTGCTTGCGCTTTCAGTTTACGGTAACGCGCCTCCATGGCCTTAATGGAAGCACGAGCATGACCTGGGCCCTCAATTTCCGGAATGATATCGATATGGCGCGCCTTGGCAAAGCGCAGTAATTCAATAAAGTCGGCGCGGCTCAAATAGCCATTGCCCGAGCCTGATTTAAAGGGCCCGGTACCCAGCTGAGTCAGCAAGCAGCGGTTTTCAGCCAGATCAAAACAGCGGTAGGCGCCGACCTCGGTCAGCTCTTCCAATCCGGGGATCTGCAAACGCCAGCCCTCATCTTCCGAGAAATGCCAGTGCAAGCGATTCATCTTGTATCGCGCCATTTGCTCGACCAGCTTAAACATGGCCTCTTTACCATGGAAGTTACGACCATTGTCATAATGCATGCCCCGCCATGGATAGCGTGGCGCATCGCTTATCTCCACATTGGCCAGGGTTGGACTGCCGGTGGCCGGCAATAAGGCCAACAGGCTTTGCATGCCATAAAAGGCGCCGGCATTGTCGGCTCCGATAATGCGAATATGCTCGCCGTCTATCTCCAGGCGATAGCCTTCTTTGTTACCGATTTTGCTATCAACACCTATGCTGATCACCTTCTTGTTGGGCGCGTCGATATGATCGGCCTGCGCCTCGAGGGCCAGTTGATACTTCTTCTCTAAATCGCTCTGAAACAAGGCCACTTCCGCCTGCAATTGTCCAGCATAACGAATTTGCCAGGCATCAGAAAGGGTGGTTTTGCCGCGATTAATCTCAAGCTCCTGGGGCTTAGGAACTATGCGCGTTTGCACCTGCTCGTCTTTCACGCTCAAGGGGCTGCTATTAAGCTCATAGCGCAGCTCGGCGGTCATTAAGGGGGTGAGATCTTGAGGCTGATTATAGCGACGCAGCTGCTGCTCCTGGGTAAAAGGAGCAACAAAATCGCCAAAGTCTTCGCTGTTGGTATTGGCAAAAATGGCTGGCTCGGTATTGTGACCCACCATAAAGGCCCGTGGCATAAAGTCGCTGTAGGCAACTACCCAGACCGCCGCCTCAAAAGGAATTTCTAATTGTTCACCGGCCGCCAGGCCGTTGAAGCTGGCCGTCGGACTCAGGCGATGCAAATCGCCATTCACATGCTCAATACGCAGGCCCTGACTGACTCCCTCTTTTATCTTGCGCACACTGTGCAGGTAAATATGCCAGGGCTGCTCGCCGGCAGGCAGGCTGACTCCAGAGCGGTTAGTAAGCCTAATGCTGCCAAGAAAGCTCTTATCCTCATTATGGAAGTTGCTGTTTACCGCAAACATGAACTCGGTGTTTGTGGCAAACGCGTTTATTTGCTCCTGGCTTAGCTTTTCCTGGGCATGGGCCTGTGCAGCCAAGGACATCATTAACGCCGCAATAAGGCTCGCTTTGAACATGCTTACTCCTGGTCCTGGACCTTAGATTCTGATTGTTGCGTGTTAGCATCATATAAAATATAAAATGACAGCGCTATCATTTATGTTAAATAATCGTCAATTTATGTATAAAAGGCGGCCGTAGCCGCCCTGGAAATCTGGCTTCATTCATAGGGTCTGTTTATCTTTGCGGTTTACTTTATGTTCAATCTAAACGCATTCTGATCACGACGCTCGTTATGCTGCATAGTCATTCTATG